>JAYNNS010000040.1:1681-5093 GCA_038112835.1 Curvibacter sp.
AGTCCCTGCTGGGCCTGGCGCCCAAGACGGCGCGCCGCATCCGCCCGGATGGCGGCGAGGAGGACGTGGCCCTGACCCATGTGCATGTGGGCGACCTGCTGCGGGTACGCCCCGGCGAGAAGGTGCCGGTCGATGGCGTGGTCACCGAGGGCAGCAGCGCGGTCGATGAATCCATGCTCACCGGCGAGCCGATGCCGGTGGCCAAGCGGGTGGGCGACAAGGTGATCGGCGCGACCCTCAACACCAGCGGGGCGCTGGTGATGCGCTCCGAGCGCGTGGGCGCGGCCACCATGCTGTCGCAGATCGTGCAGATGGTGGCCCAGGCCCAGCGCTCGCGGGCACCCATGCAGCGCATGGCCGACGTGGTGGCCGGTTATTTCGTGCTGGTGGTGGTTGGCATCGCCTTGCTGACGCTCTTCGGCTGGGGGCTGTTCGGTCCCGAGCCCCGCTGGGTGTTTGGCTTCATCAACGCGGTGGCGGTGCTGATCATCGCCTGCCCCTGTGCCCTGGGCCTGGCCACGCCCATGTCCATCATGGTCGCCACCGGCCGCGGGGCCACCCAGGGGGTGCTGTTCCGCGACGCGGCGGCGATCGAGAACATGCGCAAGATCGACACACTCATCATCGACAAGACCGGCACCCTCACCGAAGGGCGGCCCGCTTTCGAGCGCGCCGTGGCCGTGCCCGGGGGCGACGACACCGAGGTGCTGCGCCTGGCTGCCAGCCTGGACCAGGGCAGCGAACATCCCCTGGCTGAGACCATCGTGCGGGCCGCCCGCGAGCGGGGCCTGGTGCTGGAGACACCGCAGGACTTCGAGTCCGGCTCGGGCATCGGTGTGCGGGGCCGGGTGGGCGGGCGAGCGCTGGCGCTGGGCAACACCGCGCTGATGGAACAGACCGGTGTCTCGGTGGCCGAGCTGGTGCCGCAGGCCGAGGCCCTGCGGGCCGAAGGGGCCAGCGTGATGTACCTCGCGGCCGAAGGGCGGCTGCTGGGCCTGCTGGCGGTCTCGGACCCGGTCAAGGCCAGCACGCCCGAAGCGCTGGCCACCCTCAAGGCCGCCGGCCTGCGCATCGTGATGGCGACCGGGGACGGCCTGACCACCGCGCGGGCCGTGGCCGCCCGCCTGGGCATCGACGAGGTTCACGGCGAAGTCAAGCCGGCCGACAAGCTGCAGCTGGTGGCGTTGCTGCAGCAGGAGGGCCGTGTGGTGGCCATGGCCGGTGACGGCATCAACGATGCGCCCGCCCTGGCCAAGGCCGATGTGGGCGTGGCCATGGGCACCGGCACCGATGTGGCGATGAACAGCGCCCAGGTCACCCTGGTCAAGGGCGATCTGCGGGGGATCGCGATCGCCCGTGCACTGTCGGAAGCGACGGTGGGCAATATGAAGCAGAACCTGCTGTTCGCCTTTCTCTACAACGCCCTGGGCGTGCCCATCGCGGCCGGTGTGCTGTACCCGCTGACGGGATGGCTTCTCTCGCCCTTGATCGCCGCCCTGGCCATGAGCCTGAGCTCGGTCTCGGTGATCGGCAATGCCCTGCGCCTGCGCGGGCGCAGGCATTGAGGGTATGGCGATGCGCCTGGTCCGCCACGGCATCGGCCTCCCGCCCTGAGCAGCCCGTCCAGCGGGAGCCCTGCCTTGAACGACTACCCCTACCATCGTGAACGCAGCGCACGGGTGGGCGCCGATGCGCAGACGCTCTTCAAGCGGCTGGACGATCCCTTGCTGCTGGGCCAACACATGAACCAGCGCTCGCTCATGATGGCCGGTGCCGCCATGCGCACCGAGACCGATGCGCAGCGGGGGCAGGCGATCGGGTCGGTGATCCGGATGTCCGGCCGCGTCCTGGGGCTGACCCTGTGGCTGGAGGAGGCCGTCATCGAACGGATGCCGCCCCACCGCAAGGTCTGGGAAACACGGGGCACGCCCAGACTGCTGGTGATCGGGCATTACCGCATGGGCTTTGAACTGCGCACCGAGCCCCCGGCTACCCTGGTGCGGCTATGGATCGATTACAGCCTGCCTGCCGGCCCCGTGTGGCGCGTGCTGGGGCATTGGCTGGCTCCGGTCTATGCCGACTGGTGTCTGCGCCGCATGCTGCAGCAGGTGGCGCCGGCCGACACCGCGGAGGCCCGGTGAGCGAGGCGCTGCTGCCGCCTGGTGCCCAGGGCCTGATCGGCGCGCTGGCCGTGGGGCTGGTGATGGGCCTGGAGCGTGGCTGGAAGGAGCGGGAACAACCCGAAGGCGGACGCGTGGCCGGCCTGCGCACCTTTGCCCTGACCGGCATGTTCGGGGGCGTGCTCGGCCATCTGCAGCCGGGTTTCGGTGCCTGGCCCCTGGTCGCCGGACTGCTGGGTCTGGCCCTGCTGGTGACGGTGTCGTACAGCCGTCATGCCACGGTGTCGGGTGACCGCAGCGCCACCACCCCGGTGGCCCTGCTCCTGACCCTGGCGCTCGGCGCCTTTGCGGCGCACGGTGACATCACCCTGGCCCTCTCCGCTGCCGTGGTGGGGGCCGTGCTGCTGGATCTCAAGCCCACCCTGCATGGCTGGCTGCGGCTGATCGATCACGGGGAGCTGCGCGCCTCACTGCAACTGCTGGTGCTGACCCTGGTCGTCCTGCCCTATCTGCCCGACACCGGACTCGGGCCCTACGGCGCACTCAACCCCTACCGGCTGTGGTGGGCCGTTATCCTGGTGGCCGGTCTCTCGCTCTCGGGCCATTTCGCGATGCGTATCACCGGTGCGCAGAGAGGCATTCTGTGGACGGGGGTGCTGGGCGGACTGGCGTCATCCACGGCCACCACCATGACCCTGGCGCGATTCGCGCGTCAGCAACCTGACCTCGCAGATGCCGCCATCTCCGGCTCCCTGGCGGCCTGTGGCGTCATGTTCTTTCGCATGTTCATCCTGCTGCTGGCGTTGCAGCCCTCGCTGCTGCCCAGCCTGGGCAGCAGCCTGTTGGTCATGGGGGTGGTACTGCTGGGTCTGGCCTTGTGGCGCTGGCAGCGGTCTTCCCCCACGGTATCGGGCCCGAACGGAATTGAACCCATGCGCCCCTTCAGTCTGGGCACCGCACTCGGGTTCGGAGGATTCCTGGCCGTGATCAGTGTGCTGGTGCCGGCCGCCAAGGCATGGGTGAACACCCTTGGACTCTATGCCCTGTCGGCGATTTCTGGATTGGCCGACGTGGACGCCATCCTGATTTCGCTCAACCAACTGTACGGCTCCGGAGAACTGCCGGCCATGACCACGGTACTGGCCATGGCGCTCGCAACACTGGCCAATCTGTTCACCAAGGTTGGCATTGCGTGGACGACTGGAGGTTCGCGGGTGGGACACGCCATCTTGTCCGGCTACGGGGTGAGCGTGATCGCTGGCGCGGTCGTTCTGATGGCGGGACCATCGACG
>JAYNNS010000040.1:5103-13467 GCA_038112835.1 Curvibacter sp.
TTGTGCCTTGATGAAAACAGGAGTTCTCCCCATGGAAAAACCCTTCCACCGCTTTTCTGAACTGTTTGCTCAACTGGGTCTGCGCATGGACGATGCAGACATCAGGACTTTCCTCCAGACCCACTCTCCACTGCCCGGCGACGTGCTGCTGGCCGATGCGCCCTTTTGGACACCGGCGCAGGCGGCACTGCTGCGTGAAGGACTTCAGGAAGACGCCGATTGGGCCGAGGTGGTCGATCGACTCAATACCGCTTTGCACAGAAGTCATGGCGCGTAGCGGGCCCATCCTACATTCATGAAAGCGGACCTTTACTTGGACACAATCGGTTGACTCGAAAGACCGCTCTCGCTGCATTCCGGCCGTTCGCCAAGCGATGTCGATATTAGGCTGTTTCAGTCAGCCCGTGCCGACGTTGCCATGACCTATGTCGATGCAAGCGGCCGGCGAGGCTTTTGCGATCGCGTTTCTTAGCCGAAGTGCTGACTCGACTGGTTCAGTCGTTACTAAGCAGTTCTTGCAGTGCGGCCCGAATCGAGATGACCGTGTCCGCTGGCACTTCTGAGTCAATTCGCACTGGTCCATTGCTGGCAAGGACGACGGCAATCTTTCGCGAGCCTGGGATCCTCAACTGGACCTTCTCGATCACGTGTCTTTTGCCTTGAACAAGGCGACTGCTAGCGGACAACACGTCCGCTGACCCGCGAATCAGGGCCTTCGCGGTGATTCCCGGCGCGAGTTCAATCGCTCCAATCTGAACCGAATCAACGATTCCGCCAACATTGACAAGATGCTGAACACTCTTGGCCCACTCAAGAACGTTGAGGTTAAGCGGAGAAATCGCGAGGCCAAACTCCGTTGCCTCGGCAAGACCGCTGATTGCTGCTTGTACCGCGCGAGGTGCATCAACAAGTTCGAGCCCAGGCCCCTCCGATGATGCACGAAACTCGCACAGTCGATACTCGACTCTGTGAAACGAAGTCTCGTTGCCGAACGGATCGATAACAGTGTCGTCGTACTCAACGCGCTCAATGAACCGCCCTTCAAGGTAGTCGTCGCGCGCTCGATCTACTACAAAGCCCTCCGTCTTGCCTTCTTCAAATCCCCGCGCCTTGAGGCGTTTGGCAAGAACGCGCATGGAGATTGGCCACTTGGCGCGTAGCCAGCGATACCTCTTCATTTCACTTCTTCCTTGGCTTCCGCCTCGGCGGCGGCTGCAACTTGAGCGGACACGAGATCGGCCAACACCCTGCGTGCCGTCTCCTCAATCATGCCGAGAAGGACAGCCTTCTCGGCGTCTTCAACATGCCGTAGGTTCTTCGTGTACTAGCCGTTCTTGAAGCGAAGGGCTCCGTGTACCGAGTAACGAAAACGCTTGGCCGCTTGCCTGTCTTCGAACCCCGCGTCGAACTCAACCTTCGAGTACGGGTCTACGTCTTGTCGCGCGCGCCAGGTGATTGACGTTATATAGAAGCCCTTCTGCTTCAGCTCTTGATACATCTCTGACGCAACCAGATTTTCGCCTGACAGTGCAACGTTCTCTACGATCCCCAACATCTTCTCGGCGGCTTCCTCAATCTCGTCATCTTCGATATCCAGGTCCTCACCTTGGTCAATGCTCTTTGAGTGCGCTACGCGCAAGCGAGACACATTCTCTAGCGGAAAATGTGGGAGCGAAGAGATGAGCTTGGTAAAAAAGGTCGTTCGATCCTCAGGTGCCGTTAGGTTTGTTAGCTCGATTTCTTCGAGTTGAACTGGCTTTTTCTTCTTTGACTCGACGCGGATCTTGATGTTTTCAACGATTGCTCGCGCTTTGTCGGTCGCAGGCAATCGCAGCTCAGTTCGATCGTCCTTCTTTACAAACTCGATAGTCGCGTTCAACTCTTGCCACTGAAGAAGGCGAGTCTTTGAATAGTCAGGGTCAAAGTAGGTCACATTCATGACAAACTCGTCAGGACTCTTCTTGTAGTGCGTGACTTTCTCGCCAGTTTGAGCCTGTTGATATTCGTCGATGATCTCCTTCAACTCGTCGGGGGTTAGCGCAGTGTCGATTGCGATAGTCGAGGTCTTTTCACCGCGGCGCTGCGTCTCGCGTCGTTCGAGCAGGCCGCACACGTCAGCGTAGTCGTGCGTCAACATCGAAATTCGCTCAACAAGGTCGTCACGGGGCTCATCTGGCGAGCACAAGATTCCGCGATCTCTCAGCAACTCCAGCAGAACATTCTCAGTAATCCTCTGCTTCCCCGAAAGGAGTAAGTCGCGAATCTCACGATTCGTGGCGTAGTACAGCTGGCCCAAGTCACGCATAGTCCATCCCAATATCAATTGTGGAAAAATCTGTGACGGTATGAATCATCTTGGCGAACTTGATTTCTTTCACCTTGACAGCCAGCTCCGTTGCCTCCAAGTCATCGCCTAAACCCTCGATGTAGCGATGCTGTGCCTTTTGAAAGCGAGATGCTGCCGCGGCGTCTCCCCCCAGCATTCGAACCTCGACCCTCGTTCCTTCGTCAAGAACTTGGTAGTGACGTAGGTAGTCAAGGAGGTACATGAATTGCTCTTCGTTATTTCCGTCTCTACGGTAGTAAACGATGAAACCACGTTGTGAGAAGTTCGGGCCGTGCTTGTATTCCAGCACGATCCACGGCGAGGTCAGCATCTCTAGTGTGGCTGCTCGCGCCTTTTCGGGTTGCAGGTTGGCTCGACCGTCAAGCTGGGGATAGAAGTACTTGCAGTGGGCGGCCGCCGGCAGCGTCGTACCCGCCGCTGCCCCGCGAAGCTGTCGAATGTCGTGCCTTACGTTGTCAAGCCAGAAGATGTCGGCCGGCCCCAGAACAACGATGCGTGCGCCTTTGGGCAGTGGAAGCTTCTCTCGTTTAATCGTGGCGAGGTGCGACGAGAAGTCCTTCTCGTATCCACCATCGTGGTTGTAGACAAACAGTAGTCCGCAGACTTCAGGCGTGACGTTTCCATGCATGTAAAGGTCACGCCACTTCTCGCTTTTCTCAGCGCATGCGATCTGCTTGGCAAGACTTTCCACGGCACCGTGCACGGCCCCAGCAGTGATGGTGCTCTTCGCGTAGCTCTTAAGATCACAGTGTACAAAAGTGCGCTTCAGCGCATAAGGCTCGTCGTAGAAAAATACAACATCAGCGGGGTGCGTATCAACCCCGTGGTGCTCAGGATCTTCACATGGCCAGTTTTGGTCTTCTGGGCCGACCTTCTGCCAAAAGAACTCCGAGAACACTTCATCAGATAGCTTCACCGCCATTTGTGCGGTTTTACTGGTTTCCGCCACGTTCTACCCCCCCCTATGCCAATAAATTTTGACCGATTATCTCTGTATCTGAATGTCACACAAGGCAGGCGAAACCCGAGGGTGCACCAAATTTCTTCGTGATAGCTGTACGGCTCGCAGATCTACCCTATTCATCAACTATGCGTAGCACAGTGGGCTTTTGAGACGCAAAAGGAAAAGCTGGGGTATGTTGCAGGCCTACTACTTGCGTCCCGATGGCGGCTGTTTGGCCGCGAAGGTGAGTTCGAGGTGGTTCGGTTATTGACCGCGACCGCTGCATTGCGGATGCCGACCGTATTGGCTTAGAAGTTTCGAGAGCACGACTGCGCAGGGCATTGTTAATCCATTCAACGAAAAAAAGCCATGAATTCACCCCAAGGGGCAAATTCATGGCGTAGGCGTTGATACTGAAAGTCTAGTTTGACCAGGTCATGCTTCTAATAAGTGCTTGTTGGCGTGGTCCTGCCCCTAAGTGGCTGAAGCCCCAACGTTTTGGTCAGCAGTCCCATCTTAAGTGTCAACCCACAGTCATGTCATTCCCTGCCTTCAGCCGCACTGTCCCACGTAGCCGCAGGCGGTGCAGAAGTCGCAGCCGTCCTTCTTGATCACCGTGGGGTTGCCGCACTCGGGGCAGGGCCGGCCGGCCATGGCGGCGGGTTCGTCGGCGTCGGCCGCATCCGGACTCTCGAGCACACCCATCTCGCGCAGCGGGTAACCCTCTTCGTCCAGCACGCCCAGCATGGCGTAGCGATGGATGATGAGGCGCGCGAGATAGGCCACGGTGGACGGCCAGGTCTGCTGGCGGCGCTCGCCATGCGGCAGGCCGGGCACGAAGGCCATGAAGGAGCCCAGGGGTTCGGCGTAGTTGAGCAGCTTGCGCAGCTTCATGCCGATCCAGGCCGGGTCCACCACGCGCATGTCCAGCGAGAGCAGGCGGGCCAGCCCGTCGAGCGCGCGCGGGTAGTTGCCCGAGAAGCCCACGGCGCAGGGCCGCGTGACCTTGCCGTCGGGTCCGGGCAGGGTTACCTCTTTCAGCGTCAGCGTGAAGGCCTCGCCCGTGGCCGGGTTGTCGATGTCCACCGCCCAGGCCAGCGTGCCCGAGGGTCCGGTCTGCGGCTCCTCGCGGCTGAACATGGCGTCGAGCACGGGCGTGGCCGGGGGCTGCGCACCCTTGCCGCGATCGCGCCACACGCCCAGCTGCTCGCAGCGCCAGCGCACCACGGCCGCCGTGGCCGCCACCACGCCGGGGAAGAGGCGCCGCTCGCCATGCGGCGGGAAGGGCATCTCGAACGAGCGCTCCTCCGCCACCGTGGCCAGCGCGTCGAGCTTGAGCCTGAGCCAGGCCGGGTCGTTGGCGCGCAGGTCCATGGAGAGGGTCTTGGCCAGCGCCCCCAGGCCGCGCGGCTGCTCGGCGCCGTTGACCCAGACCTCGAAGGGCTGGGCCGGCCCGCCTTCCTCGCCCGCCAGCTCGCCCACGAAGAGCGCGAACTCGCCGTAGGAATGGCGCACCATGAAACTCCAGGCCAGGTTGCCGCCGGGCAGCTCGGGCCGGCCGGGCCAGCGCAGCGAGGCCAGCACCGGCGCGGGCAGGCGCTCTAGCGCCAGGCGGCGATTGGCGTCGTCCAGTTCCAGTGGCGCGGCTGTGGTGGGTGCCACGCTGAGCACCGAGCCCAGCACGGCATTGGGCCGGTAGGTGGCCAGACCCTTGAGGCCGGACTGCCAGGCCTGCAGGTAGAGGTCCTGGAAATCGGCATAGGGGTAGTCGGCCGGCACGTTGACGGTCTTGGAGATGGCGGTGTCGATGCAGGGCGCCACCGCGGCCACCATGGCGGCATGGGCCTGGGCGCTCATCTCCAGCGCGGTGACGAAGGCCGGCGTCAGCGGTGCGTCCGCGCCCTTGAGGTGGCGGTAGAGGCGCCAGGCGTGGTCTTCCACCGCGTATTCCTTGAAGCTGCCGTCGGGCATGCGCTTCTTGCGCGTGTAGTGCCAGCTGAAGGCCGGCTCGATGCCATTGCTCGCGTTGTCGGCAAAGGCCAGGCTGATGGTGCCCGTGGGGGCGATCGACAGCAGGTGCGAGTTGCGCACGCCGTGCCGCCGGATCTTGTCTTTCAGCGCGGCGGGCAGGCGCGAGGCGAAGCGCGGGCTGCTCAGGTACATGTCGGCGTTGAAGAGCGGGAAGGGCCCGCGTTCACGCGCGAGTTCGTTGGAGGCCTCGTAGGCCGCGTCACGCAGGGCCTCGCTGATGCGCCGCGCCATGTCGCGCGCTTCCGGGGTGTCGTAGCGCAGGCCCAGCATCACCAGTGCATCGCCCAGGCCGGTGTAACCCAGGCCCACGCGGCGCTTGTTGCGCATCTCCTGTTCCTGCTGGGGCAGGGGCCAGACGGTGACGTCGAGCACGTTGTCGAGCATGCGTGTGGCGGTGCGGCAGATCTCGGCAAAACTGGCAAAGTCGAAGCGGGCCTGTTCCTCGAAAGGCGCGCGCACGAAGCGCGTGAGGTCGATGGAGCCCAGGCAGCAGCAGCCGTAGGGCGGCAAGGGCTGTTCGGCGCAGGGGTTGGTGCTCGCTATCGTCTCGCAGTAGGAGAGATTGTTGTCGCGGTTGATGGTGTCGATGAAGAGCACGCCGGGCTCGGCATGGTCGTAGGTGGAGCGCATGATCTGCTCCCACAGGTCGCGCGCGCGCAGCTTGCGGTAGACCCAGAGGTGGCGTGCGCTGTCGTGCCAGGCGCCGGCCGCCTTCTGTGCGGTGCCGGCTTCGGCGTGGTGCACCAGCTCCACCTCGCCGTCGGCCACCACGGCCTGCATGAAGGCGTCGGTCACGCCGACCGAGATGTTGAAGTTGCGCAGGTCGCCGCTGTCCTTGGCGTGGATGAACTCCTCGATGTCCGGGTGGTCGCAGCGCAGCACGCCCATCTGCGCGCCGCGCCGGCTGCCGGCGGATTCCACTGTCTCGCAGGAGCGGTCGAACACGCGCATATAGCTCACCGGCCCCGAAGCGCTGCTCTGCGTGCTGCCCACCCAGGCGCCGCGCGGTCGGATGCGCGAGAAGTCGTAACCCACGCCGCCGCCGCGGCGCATGGTCTCGGCGGCTTCCATCAGCGCCACGTAGATGCCGGGGTGGCCCTCGTCGTCGTGCGCGATCGAGTCGCCCACGGGCTGCACGAAGCAGTTGATCAGCGTGGCCGTGAGCTCCGTGCCCGCCGCGGACTGGATGCGCCCGGCCGGCAGAAAACCCTGCTGCAGCGCGTGCAGGAAGCGCCCTTCCCAGTGCGCGCGCTGCTCAGGCGCCTCCACCGCGGCCAGCGCGCGCGCCACGCGCTGGTTCACCTGCTGCACGCTCTGCTCTTCGTCCTTGGCGTATTTCTCCAGCAGCACCTCGGTGCTGATGTCCTGCGGTGCCAGGGCCGCTGCGGCGGCCGGGCTGTGGGTCGTATCGCTCATGCATGACTCCGTGGCTGTGACACAGGGATGCTAGGGACGCACCGCCGCGGGGCTTTGACCTGCCACAAACCTTGGGTGGGTTCCCGCACGGCGTTGTTTCGAGGGGAAGACACTTGCCAGTGTGGCACGGCCCTGACGAAAATCAAGCCATGAACCTCACCACCTTTGACGAGCTGCTGCAGGCCGCGCGCCACCAGACCGCGCCCCAGCGCCTGCTGCTGGTCTTTGCCAGGGCCGAACTGCCCCCCGACAGCACGCCCGAACAGGCCGCGCGTTTTGAGGCCGGTCAAGGTGGGGCGCTGGTGCCGCTGATGTGCGTGGACAAGACCCCGGCCGAGATCGGCTCCTTTGCGAGCCTGGCCGCCGAGGCACAGCAGTTCGGCCAGCCCTGGGCCCTGGTCTTCGCGGCCGCCATGGCGGACGGGCCGGATGCGGAGGCGCCACTGCAGCGCATGGTGGAAGACATCAAGCGCGGCGCCATCGACCGCTACCTGCCTTTCAACCCGCGGGGCGAGGCGGTGCGGCTGGGCTGAGAGCGCGTTGCGCATGTGCCTTCAAGTGCTGGTCTGAACCAGCGCATCCAGCGGACTGGCCGTGGTGCCTGCCGCGATCTTCAAGACATGGGTGTAGATCATGGTGGTGCTCACGTCGCTGTGCCCCAGTAGCTCCTGCACCGTGCGGATGTCCGTGCCGGTTTGCAGCAGATGCGTGGCAAAGCTGTGGCGCAGGGTGTGGACCGACACATGCTTGTGGATGCCGGCCAGGGGCAGGGCCTTCTTGAGGGCGCGCTGCAGGCGTTCCTGGTACAGATGGTGCCGACGCTCGATGCCGCTGCGCGGATCTGTCGAAAGGGTGGGCGAAGGAAACACCCAGTGCCAGGCCCAGGTCTGGCCCGCACGCGGGTACTTCGCTGCCAGTGCATGCGGCAGGTACACCCCGGGGCGCTGCGCCGCCCGATCCGACTCCCAGAGCAGATGGGATTTCCTCAACTGCTGCTGCAGATCGGCCACCAGTGACTGCGGCAGCATCACCACCCGGTCCTTGCCGCCCTTGCCTTCGCGCACCACGATGACACCGCGAGCGAAATCCACGTCCTTGACGCGCAGGCTCAGGCACTCCATGAGTCGCATGCCTGTGCCGTAGAGTACCCGTGCCAGCAGTCCGACCTCGCCCTCCAGCACTTGAAGCAGGCGTTGGACTTCCTGTTGGGTCAGCACCGACGGAATACGTCGTTGCGTCACCGGGCGGCCAATGTCGTCCAGCCACGGCAGTTGTATTCCCAGCACTTCCTTGTAGAGAAACAGCAGGGCACTCAGGGCCTGCCGGTGTGTGGAGGCCGACACCTTGCGCTCGTGCGCCAGCATGGTCAGAAAAGCTTCTACCTCGGGCTTGCCCAAGCCACGCGGGTGACGCAGGCCATGAAACTTGATGAACCAGCGCACCCAGTAGAGGTAGGTCTGCTCTGTGCGCAGGCTGTAGTGCAGATAGCGGATGCGCTCACGCATCTGGTCCAGCAAACGCGGCGCCTGCAAGGGCGGACGGGTCGTTACATTGCCGGGTTTGTGGATCAGCGTGATACTGTTCATTTGAACAGGATCTATGTGAAACCCAAGAAAATCAAGGCACC
>JAYNNS010000041.1:0-13350 GCA_038112835.1 Curvibacter sp.
GTTGCTGATCGGTGACATTCATCGACGCGCCGGCAGCGGTGAAGCCCGCTTCGCCTACCAGCGCGCGCAGGTGGTGGCCCAGGCCGCCGGCCTGCGCGAACTGGCCCGTCTGGCGGGGCAATACCTGGAGGAGACTGTTCGATGAAAAGGTTTGTGATCAGCCGGTTGCTGGCCGGTACGTTGTGCTTGTCCTTGCTCATGCCCGCCCGCGCGGACATTGTCGCCACGGCCGTGGTCTCGGACCAGCCGCCGGCGGTGGAGGTGAAGCCGGGCGAGGAGCTGAAGCCCAAATTCTTCCTGTTCGGCTTTCTGCTCAATGTGGCGCTCAAGTTCGCCGTGGCCAGCTTCCAGGAGTGGTACAAGCAGCAGCTGACCGTCGAGGTCGCCGAGCCCATCAATTACATGCGGCTGCTGCGCAACTCCGCACTGTCCAGTCTGGCTTCGTCCGCGGGCAGCGCGCTGTTCCCGGCGCTCAGCTTCAAGTCGGCCAGTGCCGTGGACAGGACGCCCGCCGTGGCGACCGACGATGCCGAGCGGCGCATCAGCAACTTCCAGGGGGCCCACGTCGCGGTGGTCGGCTTCGACGGCCAGGGCCAGGTCACCGGCCTGCGTCCGCTGCAGACCAGCTTTCGCAGCGGCGAGCGCATCAAGCTCAAGGTGATTTCGTCCTTCGACGCCTGGTTCGTGATCGAGAACGTCAGCCCGAATGGCGTGCGCCAGCAGATCTATCCGCGCGATGCCAGCCAGGCGGTCCTGCTGCGGGCCGGCAACGAGATCCTGGTGCCGCTGGTGGAGGATCAGTTCCTCGAATTCACCGGTGAGACGGGCCGCGACCAGCTGGTGCTGACCTTTCGTGATCCCGGCGGCAGGTCCGGACCACTGTCGAACGCGGCGGTCGTGATGCAGGAGGAAGCCAACGGCGTGGGCCTGCTGCAGGAAGTCCCGCCCGGCGCCTTTCCGCTGATTTCGCAGGCGCTGACGTTCAACCATGTACCGGCCGTCAGCGCCCCGGGTCTCCGTACAGTGCGTACGGCGCCCAGAACGCCGGATGCGAATAGGCCATGACGGCACGGCCGCGCGCATCCCGGGCCACGTCGGTATCGATCAGGTCCAGCATGGCGCGGTTCAGGGCCTGCGCCCGCGTGAGTTGCGGATTTTTTGCGTAGCGCTCGAACAGGTGCGTGACCAGCTCGCGCGCCGAAACGGTTTCCACCGGCCAGTGCGTCGCCAGCACGGACCGGGCGCCCGCGTAGAAGAAGCCGCGACCCAGCCCCGAGACAGCCTCGGCACCCGTGCCGTCGGCGGCCGCCGTGTTGCAGGCCGACAGCACCACGAGGTCGGCATCGAGCGAGAGCCTGAGGATGTCGTCCAGCTTGAGCAGCCCTTCGTTCAGGCTCTGGCCCTGGGCCGGTGACAGTGCCAGAGCCGGCTGGTCCAGCCCGGGTAGGTCGCCGGCGACCAGGCCGTGGGTGGCAAAGGCCACGATGCGCCGGCGCTTGAGGTCGTTGGCCAGCACGTTCTGGCGGTTGGCCTGCGGGCCGAAAAAGGCATCGCGCTGCGGGTCGGCCGTCAGCGCGGTGGCGATCGCGGTGATCTCCTCGCGGGTGTCGGGCAGCGCGGTCAGTGTGGGGGGTTCGGGCGCGGGCGGTGGCGCCACGGGCGCGTCGGCGCTGACCTGGTTTTCGTCCCAACCGGCCGGACGCTTGATCTTGAGGTTGCGCGTGCCACCCGCGCTGGGGGGCTCTGACGAGGTGCCGAAATCTGGGTCGCCGAAGCCGATGAAAGGGGCGCGCCGGCCCTGGGTGGGGGGCAGGGCCCGCAGCGTGACCAGGGCGCTGACCGAGGGCAAATAGGCTACGGCCACCTGGCGTGCCAGCCAGGGCACCTGCCGGTAGTGCGCCATGGGCAGGCCCGGCGCGGCCTGGCCCTGCGGCGCGCCGGTGGGCAGCAGCGAGAAGGGGATCTGGCCCAGTGCTTCATTGGCCACGACCAGCAGCGTGTCGGCCTGGGCCCAGGCGGACGCCACCGGTGCCAGCAGCTCCTGATAGAGCGCCTGGCCCGCTTCGAGGTCGAAGCGCAGCCGGTCCAGCGAAACGCCCGTGGTCAGGTCGACCGAATCACGCAGGCGCCTGACCTGGGTGGCCACCCACTCGGGTTTTTGTGCGCTGAAGTGAAAGCGCAGCTCGCCTTGCGCTCCGGCCGCCCAGACATAGCTGCCTGCGGGCGTGACGTAGATCGAGAGCAGCGCCTCGTTGGCGCGGAGCGCGCGGCGCGCGACCTCCAGGCTGGCCGGGCGCGGGTTGACGAGCTCGTCGTACTGCGGGAACTGGCGGCGGATGTCGGCCAGGTCGCGCTGCTGCTGCTTCTGCAGTTCGGCAATGCGCTGCTCCATGGCCTTGATGACGGCAGGCAGCTGCTGCTCCGGCGGTGCCGAGCGCTGGGTGATCAGGTTCTTGTAGACCGCCTGCAGTTCGTCGTCGGCGTCCTGGACTCGCTTGATCCTGGCGCCCAGTTCCGGTGAGCCCGCCGCGGCGCGCAGCGCCGAGCCGGCCAGGGCTTTCTGCACGCTCTGCCAGCGCGCGATGTCAGCGACGCGGAAGGCCTCGGCCCTGTCCTGCGCGCTGTGCGTTGCCCGGGTGCCGACCAGCAGGGCGAGGTATTCGTTGAGGATCAGGCGCAGCCGGGTCGTACGCGCCACGCTGGCGCTGCTCTTGCCCACCACCTTGTCCGGATCGGTGAGCACGGCCAGTGCCTCGGCGAACTCCTTGCGTGCCTCGACCTCGCGGCCCAGGCGGGAAAGGGCCATGGCGCGGTAGGCGCGGGCTTCGGCCGTCTGGTAATGGTCCGCACCGAAGTTGCGGGCGCTGCTCCGTACCAGGTTGTCGCCATCGCGCAGCGCATCACCCAGGCGCCCGGTCAGGATGTAGGCCCGGATCGACAGCAGGCTGCCCTGGCCGAAGCCTTCTTCCAGCCGGGCGTCGTCGCTGATCTGGCTGCGGATGGTGTCGTAGATCGCCACGGCCTCGGCGGCGCGGCCGGTCGCTGTCAGGGCATTGGCCAGGATGAGGCGTCCGTTCAGGCGGGCCGGACTGGTTTCGGAGATGCTGGCCTCCTGCAGCGAGCGATCGGCCCATTCGGCCAGCACCACGGCTTCGGCATGGCGCCCGCGGTGAGTGAAGACCAGGGACAGTGTCCACAAGGCGCGGCCTGTGATGAAGGAGTTGCGTCCGTTCAGCCTGAGCGAATTCTTGAGGACCTCGCGCAACAGCAGTTCGGCCTCGTCCAGACGCTGCTGCTGGATCAGGACGCGTCCCAGGAACAGACGTGTCGAGTTGTTGCGCATCTGCACCCGATCCAGCGGGATGTCGAAGGCGGGGCTGGCATGGTTGCCGGCATCCAGATCCAGGTTGCGTTCGCCCGCGCGCAAAGCGGCGAGATAGGAGCGCTCGGCTTCATCCAGCCGACCCTCATGGGTGCGCAGGAAACCCCGGGCGGTCTCGATCAGTTGCTGGAAATGCGGCAGCCGCGCAGCCAGCCGGGGGCGGTTGGAGAGGTTCCGGTAGAGCTGGTCGGCGCGTGCCAGCGCGTTGCGTGCGCTTTCCAGGTCACCGAGATGGACGTAGTTGGTGATGATGTGGAAGTTCAGCGTGATCAGCAGGGGCCCTTGCTGTTCCCTCTGCAGATCGGCGGCCAGCGCCAGCATGCTGTCTTGCGAGGCGGCCACGCTGTGGGAGTGCCACAGGCTGATCGCATGCTCGAAGCGCACCCGCGTGAGGCCGCCCAGTGCCATCGGTTCCAGCTGGGCTTGCCGTGCATGGGCCAGCGCCTTCTCGAGGTAATCGGTGCGCTTCTCGTACTCCTGCAGCTCTTCTGCGATCAGGGCCTTTCGGTGCCAGGCGCGGGCGAGTTCGGCCGGCTCGCCTGCCACGGGCACGGGCATGGCCAGGCCGGCACGGAGTTCGCGGATGCGTTCAGCATCCGGCTGGTAACTGCGCAGCAGCAGCACCAGGTCGGCAATCGTCGGCGGTGGCACGGGCTGGGCCTGGACGGCCGGGTTCCTCAGGGGGGTGGTGTCGGCCTGGGCCTGGGCCGGGAGGTGATGCCATCCGGTCAGCAGGCAGACTGTGACGAACAGCCGGGTGGGCAGGCGCATGAGCGGGGTCTCCGAGGATGTGCGGAAAATCATAGCCGGACGGCTACACTTGTCGCCAGCCATGAAAGTCGACGATTTCCCGAAGGGTCCCGTTTTGTGAGTGCGGTGTCCGAGCATGGACCCCGGCGGCCCGGACTGCGGGCCTGGGCGGTCGTCCTGGCGGTGGTGCTGGCGTTGCCGGCGCTGGAGATGTGGCGCCAGCCCGGGTCGGTGCTCCCGGCGCAGGCCCTCTGGCCCCAGGCCCGGGTGCCCGAGCCGGGCTTCCTGGTCCTGGGTGCGGCGGGCCGCCTGCCCATGCCGGCCGGCACGCCCGCGGCCCATGCCAGTTCCCTGCTGGCCCTGCCGGGCGGACACCCTGCCGCCGTGCAGGCCTACTGGTTTGCCGGCTCGCGCGAGAGCGGGGCCGATGTGCAGATCCTCATGTCCGAGTTCGACCGGGCCAGCCAGCAGTGGAGCCCGGCCGCGGCGGTGGTGAACCGCCAGCAGGCGGGGCCGCAGCTCGGGCATGCGCTGCGCCGTCTCGGCAATCCCGTGGCCTGGCGCGACGCGCAGGGTCGCACCCACCTCTTCGTCGTGGCGACCGGGCTCGGGGGCTGGGCGGCCGGGCGCATCCTGCACCTGCGCCAGGATGCGGCGCAGCAGCCTTTCGTGCCGCTGCGCACGTTGCCGCTGTCCTGGCTCTGGAACACCAGCCACCTGGTGCGCGCCATGCCGCTGCCGCTGGCCGATGGCGGCATGGTGTTACCGGCCTACTTCGAGATCGGGCTCAAATACCCGGTGGCGCTGCGCTTCGATGCCCAGGGCGAGTTCCGTGGCATGGTACGCAAGTCGCAGCGGCGCGATCTGCTGCAGCCGACCCTGCTGGCGCGCAGCGAGACCGAGTGGCTGGCCCTGCTGCGCGACAACCGCGCCGAGCGCAAGCTGCGCGCGCTGCAGACCGCGGACGGGGGGGCGCACTGGCAGGACCTGCCCGATCCCGGCCCCGCCAACCCGGACGCCTCGGTGGCCGGTCTGGCGCTGC
Organism: Curvibacter sp.; assembly: GCA_038112835.1. Classification (GTDB taxonomy): domain Bacteria; phylum Pseudomonadota; class Gammaproteobacteria; order Burkholderiales; family Burkholderiaceae_C; genus Hylemonella. The sequence continues at coordinate 5,175 of JAYNNS010000041.1, forward strand.
GGCCGGAGCTGATGTTCCTGGCGCACAACCCGCACGCGGCATCGCGCGAGCAGCTGGTCCTGAGCCTTTCGCGTGATGGCGGCCAGAACTGGACCGTGCTGGAGACGCTGGCCCAGGCGCCGGCCGGCCGCGAGATGTCCTATCCGTCCATGGTCTGGGCCGATGACAGCCTGTGCGCCAGGGCATTGCCTGGCAGCGTTTCATCTGGGTGCCGGTGGGGCGCTAGGAAGCGATCATGGATTTCACCTCATGGATCCCGGCCCTGCTGTCGACGCAGACCCCGCTGCTGCCGGCCCCGCTGGTCTTCCGTCTCTATCTGGACCTGGCCTGGGGGCTGGTGCTGGCCGCCCTGGGGCTGGCCTGGCTGGCGCGTCGCAACGCCGGAGGGCGTCTGGCCCGCTGGCTGCCGCCGGTGCTGCTGCTCGGGTGCCTGCTGCCGGGCGCGCTCTCCCCCGCCTACTGGCTGGGCCTGGCCTTGCGGGCCCCCAGCGGCCTGCTCGTCCTGTTCTGTGCCTGGACGCTGTGGCGCCACTACCGGCCGCAGACGCCGGGGCCTGCGCCCGGGCCCGTCCTGCAATCCTGCGCCTGGCCGCTGGTGGCGCTGGGCTGGCTGCTGCTGCTCGACACCTTTGCGCTGCTGCCTTTTAGTCTCTACGCTTGGGGCTTCGCGCCCGTGACGCTCGGGGTGCTGGCCTTGCTGGGCCTCATGCCCGCACTGCTGCGCGCGCAGTACGCGCTGTCCGGCCTGTGGCTCGGCGTCTTGCTGCTGCACCTCGTGCTGCGCCTGCCCACGGGCAATGCGTGGGATGCGGTGCTGGACCCGGCGCTGTGGCTCTGGCTGCAGGTGGCGGCCTTGCGTCGCCTGCGCAGAGGCTAGGGCTTCAGAGCTTCAGGGCCGCACCAGCAGCCACTCGCGGCGGTAGAGCCACTGCTGCGGATACCAGAGGTTGTCACGGCGGATCTCGCCCGGCGCGTGCCGGCTGGTCAGCAGCCAGCGTTCGCCCAGCACGCGGCAGTCCGGCAGGCAGGGCGGTGTGCCTTGCTCCCCATGGCTGGCCGTCCAGACCACGGCCTCGTGCGTGCCCAGCAACTGGCGCAATTCCTCCGCGGCCTGGGCCTGCCCTTCGGCGTCGGGGCCGCGGCGCGCGCGCGCCTGGGCGCGGCTGTCGTAGGGCACAAACTGGTGCGTGCCGGGCAGCAGGAACCGGAAACGTTCGAACTGGCCGTTGAAGCCCGAGGGCACGGCGATGCGGCCGGCCGGTGCCGCGGCGATGGCGCGTGCGCCATAACGGCCTTGTGGACCGTCCATGGGCGCGACCATGGCGTTGAAACCGGCGTAGACCAGCAGGGTGGTGAGCACGGCGGCACCGCGGCTCCAGCGGCTGCGCAGCAGGCCGGCGGCGATGACCAGCCCCGCGAGCAGCAGCAGGCCCAGCGTGAAGCCGATCTCGGTGGTCGAGGCCAGGCCGATCTCGTGCCCCACCCAGGCCAGGCGCGCCAGCACCAGCAGCACGGGGGCCGCCAGCAACAGGGTGGGCATGAACCAGGCGCGCGGAATCTCGCGCCAGTGCAGCGCGATCAGCATGGCCACGGCCGGCATGGCCGGGATCACGTAGCGGGCGGAGCGCTGGCTGGGAAAGAGGAAGACCAGCAGCCACACGCCGGCCCAGGCCAGCAGGATGGCCTGATGGGCCGCCAGCGGCCGGTGCCGCCGCAGTTGGGGCAGTTGTCGCAGGCCCAGCCAGGCCAGGCCGGGCAGGACGAAGAACAGCAGGCCGGCATTGACCGCATAGGCCAGCAGCTGCGACCAGACACCCGAGCCGTCGAAAGCCAGGGCGGCCCTGAGATAGCCGCGCGGGTCGGCGAATTTGGCCGCATTCTCGCCGACGATGAATTCACGCCAGACCGAGAGCGGATCGGGGTCCAGCACGAACCACAGGCCGAACACGCCCAGGGCCAGCACGGCGCTGCAGGCCACGCGCAGCGTGTGGCGCAGCAGCGCGGGCCAGCTCAGGTGCGACTCGCTGGCCACCAGGGCCAGCCACCAGGCCGCCGCCGCCGGTGCCACCAGGGCAAAGGACTTGTAGGCCAGGCCCAGGCCCAGACCCAGGCCGAAGAGGGCGTGCGCCAGCCAGCCGGGACCGGCGGCCGGGAGCCGGGCGCGCTGGATCAGCAGGGCGAACAGGGGCAGGCTGAACCAGAAGGTCTCGGGAGCACTCGTGAGGTAGGGGCGACCGTAGCGGAAGGTGCTGAGAAAAGCCAGGAAGACGCAGGCGGCGATCAGGCCCTCCTGCCAGCGCCGGGTGATGGCGCGCAGGCTGAGCACGATGCCGCCGCAGATCAGCAACAGGTAGAGCAGGCTGGGGGCGCGCAGCGCGGCCATCTCCCACCATGCGCCCCAGCCACCGGCCACCATGGCCTGCCAGATCAGCAGCGGCGGCTTGGTGTTGCGCATGTGGTCGAGCTCCGAGGCCAGCGGCAGCCACTGCCCGGTCTCGGCGGTCGCGCGCGCGATGTGCAGGTACACCATCTCGTCGCCGTTGGTCGGCACGTACTGGCCGCCCAGGCCCTGGAGGTAGATGGCCAGGCCGAGCAGCAGCAGGAGCAGCCAGAAGGCCGTGGCGGGACGTTCGGAGGAGTGGAAAGAGGTGGGCATGCGCGTCGTCGGCCCCGGTCGTGGATGGGCCAGACGCGATTATGGCCGGCGCTTGTGCCGGAAGGTCCAGCGGTCGTTGGCGATGAAGTTGCTCACGCTGGCGATCACGATGGCCGTGACGTTGGCCACCAGGTAGTGCAGGCCCAGGTGCGTGAGCCACAGCGTCAGCGCGTACTGCAGCAGGATGCCCAGCCAGGAGGCCGTGGCGTACTGGCCCAGCTGGGCCAGCAGGCTGCGCTTGCGCAGGCGCTCGCCTTCCTCGACGGCCGTGGCGTGCTGGCGATCGGACCAGGTCCAGAGCCGGTTCCAGGTGAAGTTGTTGACCGTGGCGACCGCGATCGCCAGGGCCAGCGAGAAATAGGGCTTGCTGCCCACGGGCTCGATGGCGCGGAACAGGTATTCGTGCGCGAAGTACAGCACCACCAGATTCACCACGGTGCCGCTGGCGCCGACGATGCCGAAGCGCACGTAGCGAAAGCCGTGCAGCCAGTCGATCAGCTGCCAGGCGCGGTCACGCAGGGTGGGCGAGTTCATAGAAAACCTTCGTGCTGCGCACTGCGGTGCGCGCGCCTTCGGAATGGCCGGGCGGCGCTCATGCGCTGGTGGCGAGGGCCCGCAGCGCGTCGGCCAGCACGGGATCCGGGGCGATGCGCTTGAGGCACTGGTTGTCGCCGTCGCAGAAGGTCAGGCGGTGGTTGTAGGCCGAGAGGCAGGGCGAGCAGGCGATGCCCGATTCGTAGACCGTGGCCCTGGGGCCGATGCCGGGCAGGGGGCCGTAGAGCTTGCCGGTCTCGGGGCCGAAGAACATGAGCACGCGGATCGGGGTGAGGCTGGCGAAGTGGCCCGGGCCGCCGTCGTTGGTCAGCAGCAGGTCGCTGGCGTGGAAGAGCATGAGCAGCTCGCGCAGGCTGCGGGTGTAGCCGGTCAGGGCCACGCAATGCGCGCTGTCCACCTGGGCGCGGATCTCGTTGGCCAGGGCGAGGTCGTCCTTGAGGCCGATGAAGGCCACGGCGTGGCCTTGCGCGCACAGACCCTGGGCCACGCGGGCGTAGTGGGCCGCGGGCCAGGCGCGCTCGGGCAGGATGCCGCCGCCCGGGTACATCAGGGCGATCTTGCGGCCGGCCAGCACGGGATGGTCGCGCAGCACCTGCTCGCGGTAGGCGCGCAGTTCTTCCGGCGTGAAGGGTACGGACAGGCCGGTTTCCGTGGGCAGTTCGCGGATGGGCGCGTGCCGGTGGCGCGGCATGTCGCTCGCCTCCAGCGCATCGATCAGCGAGAGGAACTGCTTGCTGATGTGCTGGTAGGGGTTGTAGGGGATCGCGCAGTTGAGGTAGCTGCCACGGTACAGGCCCTCCTGCGTGTGCGGCGTGAAGCCGGCACGGCGCGGTGCGCCCGTGAGGTAGCACAGCAGGCTGCTGACGCGCGAGAACAGCTCGCAGTCGATCACGGCGTCCAGTGGCAGGCGGCGCATGGCCACGCTGACGCGCCAGATGTCGCGTGCGAGCCTGAAAGGGGAGCTGTCATCCAGGCCATGGAAGTTGGCGTCTTCCGTCAGGCGCAGCATGCGCGCGACCTCCTGGTTTTTCTTCAGCTGCAGCACGTGCAGCGTGGCGCCGGGGTGGCGCTCGCGCAGGGCCTTGAACATGGGGCCGGCCAGCACGATGCTGCCCATCTCGGACAGCAGGATGACGAGGATATGGCGTGGCGCGCGGCTGCGGTCGATCTCGGGTGCGCGCGTGCCCAGCAGGCGCGCCCACAACGACACCGCAGCGCACAGCGCCTGCCCGACCCAGCGGTCGATCCAGCGTTGTGTCTGCAGTTTCATGTGGGCTTCCTCTGTTCTCGATGCTTTGTGGCTGCGGCCGGCGCTGCGCGCCTTGACTTCGCGGTGCGAAGTCAGCCTTCGCCGCAAGGCCCGGGACGCGCTGCGCGCGTGCCGTGCTTACAGCCCGGCCGCTGCACGCAGCGCCTGGGCCTTGTCAGTCCTCTCCCACGTGAACTCGGGCTCCTCGCGGCCGAAGTGGCCGTAGGCGGCGCTCTTCTCGTAGATCGGGCGCAGCAGATCCAGCATCTGGATGATGCCCTTGGGACGCAGGTCGAAGTGCTCGGCCACGAGGGCGGCGATCTTCTCGTCGGCGATCACGCCGGTGCCGTGGGTGTTGACCGTGATGTTCATGGGCTTGGCCACGCCGATGGCGTAGGCCACCTGGATCTGGCACTTTTTGGCCAGGCCGGCGGCCACGATGTTCTTGGCCACGTAGCGCGTGGCGTAGGCGGCCGAGCGGTCGACCTTGGACGGGTCCTTGCCCGAGAAGGCGCCACCACCGTGGGGGCAGGCGCCGCCATAGGTGTCGACGATGATCTTGCGGCCGGTCAGGCCGCAGTCACCCTGGGGACCGCCGACGACGAAGCGGCCGGTGGGGTTGACCAGGTATTTGGTGTCCTTGAGCCATTCCTTGGGCAGCACGGGCTTGATGATCTCCTCGATCACGGCTTCGTAGAAGCTGGCCTTGAGCTTGGTGGCGGTCTCGGACTGGTCGGGGCTGTGCTGGGTGGACAGCACCACGGTGTCGATGCTGTGCGGCTTGCCGTCCCCATAGCGCAGGGTCACCTGGCTCTTGGCGTCGGGGCGCAGGAAGGGCAGGCGGCCGTCGCGGCGCAGCTGGGCCTGGCGCTCGACCAGGCGGTGGGCGTAGTGGATGGGCGCGGGCATGAGCGCGGGCGTCTCGTCGCAGGCGTAGCCGAACATCAGGCCCTGGTCGCCGGCGCCGGTGTTGAGGTGGTCGTCGCTGGCGTGGTCTACGCCCTGGGCGATGTCGTTGGACTGCTTGTCGTAGCAGACCATGACGGCGCAGCCCTTGTAGTCGATGCCGTACTCGGTGTTGTCGTAGCCGATGCGCTTGATGGTGTCGCGCGCGACCTGGATGTAGTCCACGTGCGCGTTGGTGGTGATCTCGCCGGCCAGCACGACCAGGCCGGTGTTGGTCAGCGTCTCGGCGGCCACGCGGCTGCGCGGATCCTGCTTGAAGATCGCGTCGAGGATCGCGTCGGAAATCTGGTCCGCCACCTTGTCGGGATGGCCCTCGGAAACGGACTCGGACGTGAAGAGGTAATCGTTCGCCATGTGCATAAACTCCATTGGTTGTGTCAGGCGCGTTGCCTGGCTGGGGAGCTTCGGCGAACGCTTTAGCAGAAGGTGTCACGAATGACGGCACAATCGATCCCTTTCGGGGGCGGCGCGTGCCTGTCGCCCTGCAAGTAGTTCCATAACTCAGCGACCCGCAGATTTTAGCTGAATGATTGTCCTTTTCCGCCTTCTTTCCTGGTTGCCGCTGTGGTTCATGCACGGCCTGGGCTGGGTGCTGGGCTGGCTGGTCTTCGCCCTGTCGCCGACCTACCGGCGGCGTTTTCTCGCCAATGTCCGCCAGGCCGGCTTTTCCTGGCGCCAGTGCCGTGGGGCCGTGGGCCAGGCCGGGCGTCTGGTGGCCGAGTTGCCGCGGCTGTGGTTCGGCCGGCCCGTGCCTGTGGTGTGGGAGGGAGGCGAGCAGGTGCGCCAGGCGCTGGCGGCCGGGCGTGGCATCGTCTTCCTGACCCCGCACATGGGCTGCTTCGAGGTGACGGCGCAGAGCTACGCCGAAGGCTTTGGCGCCCTGCAGCCGGTCACGGTGCTGTACCGGCCGTCGCGCCAGCCCCTGCTGCGCGAGCTCGTGGCCACGGCGCGCCAGCGCCCGCAGCTGCAGACGGCGCCCACGACGCTGGCGGGCGTCAAGCAGATGATCAAGGCCCTGCGCGCCGGACAGACCGTGGGCCTGCTGCCCGACCAGGTGCCGCCCCAGGGTCTGGGGGTCTGGGCGCCGTTTTTCGGGCGCGAGGCCTACACCATGACACTGTCGGCCCGGCTGGCGCAGCAGACCGGCGCGGCCGTGTTGCTGGTCTGGGGAGAGCGTCTGCCCTGGGGACGGGGCTACCGTGTCCATACCCGGCCGCTGGATGCGGAGTTGCCCGCGGACCCCGTGGCCGCAGCCACGGCGATCAACCAGGCCATGGAACGCCTGATCGCCGAGAACCCGGGTCAGTACCTCTGGGGCTACGCGCGTTACAAGCAACCGCGCCAGGAGTCTGGCGCGTGACGCATCCCGGGGTCCTGTTCATGCGTGTGCTGGCTCCCCTGCCGCTGGGCTGGGTGCGGGGGCTGGGCACCGTGGTGGGCTGGCTGCTCTATGCGCTGGCCGTGCCGCGACGGCGCGTGGTGATGGCCAATCTGGCCCTGTGCTTTCCGGCCAGCAGCCTGGCCCAGCGCCGGCGCTGGGCGCGCGAGTGCTTTGTCTACTTTGCCCAGGCCTGGTTCGACCGCGCCTGGCTCTGGAACGGTCCCGAGCGGGTCTTGCGGCAGCGCCTGCGCATCGTGGGGGCCGTCGAGGAACTGCAGGGCAATGCGCCCACGGTGATCTTCGCGCCGCATTTCTTCGGCCTGGATGCGGCGGGCACGGCCATCAACGACCAGATCCGGCGCCCCATGGTCAGCATCTACACGCCGCAGCGCAGCCAGGCCGTGGACCAGTGGCTGCACGACGGCCGCCGCCGTTTCGGCAACCTGCAGCTCTTCTATCGGGATCAGGGGGTCAAGGGCATTGTTGCGGCCTTGCGTGAAGGGGCGTTGCTGTACCTGCTCTCCGACATGAACTTCGGGCCCGAGGAGTCGATCTTCGTGCCCTTCTACGGTGTGCCGGCCGCGACCGTGCCTTCCCTGCCGCGCTTCGCCCGCCTGGGGCGGGCCAAGGTGGTGCCGGTCACGGCGCGCATCACGCCGCAGGGCTATGACATCGAGGTGCACCCGGCCTGGCGCGACTACCCGGGCAGCGATGTCGAGACCGATACGGCTTTCATGAACCGCTGGCTCGAAGGCGTGATCGACACCATGCCTGCGCAGTACTACTGGGTGCACAAGCGTTTCAAGACCCGGCCGCCGGGCGAGCCTTCGATCTACTGAGCCAGAAATTTCTGCAGCGATGACATCACGCGCTGCGGCTGCTCGTGCACGATCCAGTGGGTGGCCTCGGGCACGCGCTCCAGGGTCAGATGCGGGATGTAGTCGTCCAGGCCTTCGATGAGCTCGGGCGGCAGGGCCGTGTCGCCCAGGCCCCAGAGCACCAGCGTGGGCACGGGGATGGTCAGCATCTCGCGCGGCAGTTCGATCTGGCTCGCGGCCGGGTCCCCGGGACGGGGCGGGCGCAGCGGCGAGGCCCGGTAGTAGTTCAGGCCCCCGGTCAGGCCGCGGTCCCAGACGGCGCGGTAGCGCTGCTTCATCTCCTCGGTCAGCCAGCCGTAGCCGCTGCCATCGGCGTTCTTGCCCGCCCCCATGCCGAGGAAGAAATCCCAGAGCCGGCAGTAGTCGTCCTCGGCCAGCAGCTGTTCGGCATCGGGCCGGATCAGGAAGTTCATGTAGGCGCTGGCCGCCTGTTGCCTGGGATTGCTTTTCAGTTCGCGCAGAAAGGTGCCGGGGTGCGGTGAGTTGAGGAT
>JAYNNS010000042.1:0-454 GCA_038112835.1 Curvibacter sp.
GGGCCGAGGCTTCCGTGCTGGCGGGCTTGCCCGGGGCCGGCGAGGAGCTGGCCCCGGGCCTGACGGCCGCCATGGTCCGTTTTGCCGCAAAGCATGAGTATGCGCTAACTGTCGAAGATGTACTTGCCAGGCGATCCCGCATTCTCTTCCTGGATGCGGCGCTGGCGGCTGATCTGGCCCCGGCGGTGGCTGTCCTCCTGCGGGAGGAGACCGGTCGCGACCCGGGGTTGGCGGCCTTCCTGGCCCTGGCCCAGGAAGGTCTGCGCTGGCCGTCCGAACAGAGCGCTTGACGCCCCCTGGAATATTTGGCAGAATTGCGGGCTTCGCTTGAAAAGGCGAGGTTTCTGCCCAGCAAAAACGGCGCGAGTGGTTCGCGCCGTGGACGACGGGCCCAAGACTGACCGTCAGGTCGTTGCCGCGTGTCGTGGCAATGCCTTTCGGTGCAAGTTGGGAA
>JAYNNS010000042.1:464-13312 GCA_038112835.1 Curvibacter sp.
CGCGGACGACGGGCCCAAGAATGTTCGGCACAGGTGGCGCATGTTGCGCCGCCCGGGTCGGTGCAAGTTGGGAACATTGAAATGATCCAGACTGAATCTCGGTTAGAAGTCGCCGACAACACCGGCGCGAAGTCCGTTTTGTGCATCAAGGTGCTCGGCGGTTCCAAGCGTCGCTACGCGAGTGTGGGCGACATCATCAAGGTGAGCATCAAGGAAGCCGCTCCGCGTGGCCGCGTCAAGAAGGGCGAGGTCTACAGCGCAGTGGTGGTCCGCACCGCCAAGGGCATCCGCCGTGGCGACGGCTCGCTCGTCAAGTTCGACGGCAATGCCGCCGTGCTGCTCAACAACAAGCTGGAGCCCATCGGCACCCGCATCTTCGGCCCGGTCACGCGTGAACTGCGTACCGAGAAGTTCATGAAGATCGTGTCCCTGGCTCCCGAAGTTCTGTAAGGACCCGCCATGAACAAGATTCGCAAAGGCGACGAGGTCATCGTCCTGACCGGGCGTGACAAGGGCAAGCGCGGCAAGGTCGCGCTGCGCAAGGACGAGACCCATGTGGTGGTCGAGGGCGTGAACCTGGTGAAGAAGCACACCAAGCCCAACCCCATGAAGGGCACGACCGGTGGCATCGTGGAGAAGTCCATGCCCATCCACCAGTCCAACGTGGCGATCTTCAATGCCGCCACCGGCAAGGCCGACCGTGTCGGCATCAAGCTGCTCGCTGACGGCAAGCGCGTGCGCGTCTACAAGTCCAGCGGCGAAGAAATCAAGGTGGCATGACCATGGCACGTTTTCAAGAAATCTACCGCGACAAGGTCGTTCCCGAACTGACCAAGAAGTTCGGCTACAAGTCGCCCATGCAGGTGCCGCGCCTGACCAAGATCACGCTGAACATGGGCGTGAGCGAGGCCGTGGCCGACAAGAAGGTCATGGACAACGCCGTCGGCGACCTGACCAAGATCGCCGGCCAGAAGCCCGTCGTGACCAAGGCCAAGAAGGCCATCGCCGGCTTCAAGATCCGCGAAGGTCAGGCCATCGGCTGCATGGTCACGCTGCGCGGCGTGCAGATGTACGAATTCCTGGACCGTTTCGTCACCGTGGCTCTGCCGCGCGTGCGTGACTTCCGTGGTATCTCCGGTCGCGCCTTCGACGGCCGTGGCAACTACAACATCGGTGTCAAAGAGCAGATCATCTTCCCCGAGATCGAGTACGACAAGGTGGATGCCCTGCGTGGTCTGAACATCTCGATCACGACCACCGCCAAGACCGACGAAGAGTGCAAGGCGCTGCTCGCCGGTTTCCGTTTCCCCTTCAAGAACTGAGGTGACCTGTGGCTAAAGTAGCTTTGATCCAGCGCGAACTCAAGCGCGAGAAACTGGTCGCCAAGTACGCGAAGAAGCACGCGGAACTGAAGGCCATCGCCAGCGATGCCAAGCGCAGCGACGAGGAGCGTGAAGCGGCCCGCCTGGGCCTGCAGAAGATGCCTCGCAACGCCAACCCCACGCGCCAGCGCAACCGTTGCGCCATCACCGGCCGTCCGCGCGGCACCTTCCGCCAGTTCGGTCTGGCCCGCGCCAAGATCCGTGAAATGGCTTTCGCCGGTGACATCCCCGGTGTCACCAAGGCCAGCTGGTAAGCAGGAGATTAGAGATGAGCATGAGTGATCCCATCGCCGACCTGCTGACGCGTATCCGTAACGCGCAGATGGTGGCCAAGACCTCGGTGTCGGTGCCTTCTTCCAAGGTGAAGGTTGCCATCGCCCAGGTGCTGAAGGACGAGGGCTACATCGACGGCTTCCAGGTGAAGACCGAAGGTGGCAAGTCCGAACTGGAAATTGCCCTGAAGTACTACGCCGGCCGTCCGGTGATCGAGCGCATCGAGCGTGTGAGCCGCCCCGGCCTGCGCGTGTACAAGGGCCGCGACGCCATTCCGCAGGTCATGAATGGCCTGGGCGTGGCCATCGTGACGACGCCCAAGGGTGTCATGACCGATCGCAAGGCGCGTGCCACCGGTGTCGGCGGCGAAGTGCTGTGCTACGTGGCCTAAGGCATTGAGGAGAAAACTGAAATGTCGCGCGTAGGAAAAATGCCTGTTGCCATCCCGAGCGGGGTGGATGTGTCGGTCAAGGCCGACCAGATCAGCGTCAAGGGTACCGGTGGCACGCTGTCGCTGGCCCAGTCGGCCCTGGTCAAGATCAGCAACGAGGGTGGCAAGCTGAGCTTCGCCCCCGTGGACGAGTCCCGTGAAGCCAATGCCATGAGCGGCACCATGCGTCAGCTGGTGAACAACATGGTGGTCGGCGTGAGCAAGGGCTTCGAGAAGAAGCTGAGCCTGGTCGGCGTGGGCTTCAAGGCCCAGGCCTCGGGCGCCAAGCTGAACCTGGCCGTGGGTTACTCCCATCCGGTGAACATCGAGATGCCCGCCGGCATCACGGTGGCCACGCCGGCCCCGACCGAAATCGTGATCAAGGGTGCCGACCGCCAGCGCGTCGGCCAGATCGCCGCGGAAATCCGCGCCGTCCGCCCCCCGGAGCCCTACAAGGGCAAGGGCATCCGCTATGCGGATGAAAAGGTCGTGATCAAAGAGACCAAGAAGAAGTAAGGAGCTGCAGCATGTTGACCAAGAAAGAGCAGCGTCTTCGCCGGGCACGTCAGACCCGCGTCCGCATCGCCCAGCAGGGCGTGGCGCGTCTGACCGTGAACCGCACCAATCTGCACATTTACGCCAGCGTGATCTCCGGCGACGGCGCCAAGATCCTGGCCAGTGCCTCCACCGCCGAAGCCGAAGTGCGCAAGTCGCTCGGCGCCTCGGGCAAGGGTGGCAATGCCGCCGCCGCCCAGCTGATCGGCAAGCGCATTGCCGAGAAGGCCAAGGCCGCCGGCGTGGACAAGGTTGCGTTCGACCGTTCGGGCTTCGCCTACCACGGCCGCGTCAAGGCGCTGGCCGATGCCGCCCGTGAAGCGGGCTTGCAGTTCTAAGCAGATCGGAATCCAAAATGGCTAAAGTTCAAGCAAAAATGCAAGGCAAAGGGGCCGAGGGTCCCGAGGACGGTCTGCGCGAGAAGATGATCGCGGTCAACCGCGTGACCAAGGTGGTCAAGGGTGGCCGTATCCTCGGTTTCGCTGCGCTGACCGTGGTGGGTGATGGCGACGGCCGCGTCGGCATGGGCAAGGGCAAGTCCAAGGAAGTGCCGGCTGCCGTGCAGAAGGCCATGGAAGAAGCCCGCCGCAACATGCTCAAGGTGTCGCTCAAGAACGGCACCCTGCATCACCAGGTGACGGGCCGCCACGGCGCCGCTTCCGTCATGATGGCCCCCGCTCCCAAGGGTACCGGCATCATCGCCGGCGGCCCGATGCGCGCCATCTTCGAGGTGATGGGCATCACCGACATCGTGGCCAAGAGCCATGGTTCGACCAACCCCTACAACATGGTTCGCGCCACCCTGGACGCCCTGAACAACTGCAGCACGCCTGCATCGGTGGCAGCCAAGCGTGGCAAGAGCGTTGAAGAACTCTTCGCTTAAACGGGAGTTACAGACATGGCTAACCAACAAACTGTCAAGGTCCAGCTGGTTCGCAGCCCCATCGGCTGCAAGGAATCGCACCGCGCCACCGTGCGTGGCCTGGGCCTGCGCAAGCTGAACAGCGTCAGCGAACTGCAGGACACGCCTGCGGTGCGCGGCATGATCAACAAGATCGCCTACCTGGTGAAGGTTCTCTGAGAGGCCGACGATGCAACTGAATACCATCAAGCCCGCTGCGGGCGCCAAGCATGCCAAGCGCCGTGTTGGTCGCGGCATCGGCTCCGGCCTGGGCAAGACCGCCGGTCGCGGTCACAAGGGCCAGAAGTCGCGTTCGGGCGGCTATCACAAGGTCGGCTTCGAAGGCGGCCAGATGCCCATGCATCGCCGTCTGCCCAAGCGCGGCTTCAAGTCGCACCTGCTGAAGTACAACGCCGAGATCACGCTGAGCACCCTGGAGCAACTGGGCGCCGAGACCGTGGACGTCCTGACGCTCAAGCAGGCCGGCCTGGTGAGCGAACTGGCCAAGGTGGTCAAGGTCATCAAGTCGGGCGAGATCAAGAAGGCCGTCAAGCTGAACGGCATCGGTGCCACCGCAGGCGCCAAGGCTGCCATCGAGGCGGCCGGCGGCAGCGTGGTCTGAGTCAACCGGACCTGAGAGTAGAACCAAGTGGCAACGAACGCGGCTCAGATTGCGAAGACCGGCAAGTTCGGCGACCTGCGTCGCCGGCTGGTCTTCCTGCTGCTCGCCCTGGTGGTGTACCGCATCGGTGCGCACATCCCGGTGCCGGGCATCAATCCCGACCAGCTGGCCCAGTTGTTCCAGGGCCAGCAGGGCGGCATCCTGAGCCTGTTCAACATGTTCTCGGGTGGCGCGCTGTCGCGCTTCACGGTGTTCGCGCTGGGCATCATGCCCTACATCTCCGCGTCGATCATCATGCAGCTGCTGACCTACGTGCTGCCTGCCTTCGAGCAGATCAAGAAGGAAGGCGAGGCCGGCCGCCGCAAGATCACGCAGTACACGCGCTACGCGACGCTGGGCCTGGCCCTGTTCCAGTCGCTGGGCATTGCCGTGGCGCTGGAGAGTTCGCCGGGCCTGGTGATCGATCCGGGCTTCGGCTTCCGCTTCACCGCGGTCGTGACGCTGACGGCGGGCACCATGTTCCTGATGTGGCTCGGTGAGCAGATCACCGAACGCGGACTGGGCAACGGCATCTCGATTCTGATCTTCGGCGGTATCGCCGCCGGCCTGCCGAGCGCCATCGGCGGTCTGCTGGAGCTGGTCCGTACCGGCGCCATGAGCATCATCGCCGCCATGTTCATCGTGGCCCTGGTGTTCCTGGTGACCTGGTTCGTGGTCTTCGTCGAGCGCGGTCAGCGCAAGATCCTGGTGAACTATGCGCGTCGCCAGGTCGGCAACAAGGTCTACGGCGGCCAGTCCTCGCACCTGCCGCTGAAGCTGAACATGGCCGGCGTGATCCCGCCCATCTTCGCGTCCAGCATCATCCTGCTGCCGGCCACTGTGGTGAGCTGGTTCAGCAGCGGTGACTCGATGCTGTGGCTCAAGGACATCGCCGCCAGTCTGTCGCCGGGCCAGCCCGTCTACGTGATGTTCTATGCTTCGGCCATCGTGTTCTTCTGCTTCTTCTACACGGCGCTGGTGTTCAACAGCCGTGAGACGGCAGACAACCTGAAGAAGGGCGGCGCCTTCATCCCGGGTATCCGTCCGGGTGACCAGACGGCGAAGCACATCGACCGCATTCTGCTGCGCCTGACGCTGGCCGGTGCGATCTACATCACCTTCGTCTGTCTGCTTCCGGAATTCCTGATCCTGAAGTACAACGTGCCGTTCTACTTCGGGGGGACCTCGCTGCTGATCATCGTGGTGGTGACCATGGACTTCATGGCCCAGGTGCAGAACTACATGATGTCGCAGCAGTACGAATCGCTGCTGAAAAAGGCCAATTTCAAGCCGACGCTGGGGGCCTGAGACGGATGGCGAAAGATGATGTGATTCAGATGCAGGGCGAGGTGGTGGAAAACCTGCCGAACGCGACCTTCCGCGTGAAGCTGGAAAACGGCCACATCGTTCTGGGACATATCTCGGGCAAGATGCGCATGCATTACATCCGCATCCTTCCCGGTGACAAGGTGACGGTTGAATTGACGCCTTACGACCTGAGCCGTGCGCGGATCGTTTTCCGCGCCAAGTGAGTCGCAAGGCAAGAGAGTTTTAGGAGAGAACCATGAGAGTTTCGGCTTCGGTCAAGAAAATTTGCCGCAACTGCAAAATCATCCGCCGCAAGGGCGTGGTGCGCGTGATCTGCACGGATCCCCGCCACAAGCAGCGCCAGGGCTGATTGCAAGAGTTATAGAGGACGAAAATGGCACGTATCGCTGGCATCAACATTCCGCCGCATCAGCACGCTGAGATCGGCTTGACCGCCATCTATGGCATCGGTCGCACCCGCGCCCGCAAGATCTGCGAGGCCTGCGGCATCGCTTATTCCAAGAAGGTGAAGGACCTGACCGACACCGACCTGGAAAAAATCCGCGACCAGATCGCCCAGTTCACGATCGAGGGTGACCTGCGCCGCGAAACCACGATGAACATCAAGCGCCTGATGGACATCGGCTGCTATCGCGGTTTCCGTCATCGCCGTGGCCTGCCCATGCGCGGCCAGCGTACGCGTACCAATGCCCGTACCCGCAAGGGTCCGCGCAAGGGCGCCGCCGCACTGAAGAAATAAACTGGCATTGAAAGATCACCATGGCTAAAGCTCCCGCCAATAATGCCGCGCAGCGTGTGCGCAAGAAGGTCCGCAAGAACGTGGCTGACGGTGTCGCCCACGTGCACGCCTCCTTCAACAACACGATCATCACGATCACCGACCGCCAGGGCAATGCCCTGTCCTGGGCCTCTTCCGGTGGCCAGGGCTTCAAGGGTTCGCGCAAGTCCACGCCGTTCGCCGCCCAGGTGGCGTCCGAAGTGGCCGGCCGCGCCGCCATGGAGCAGGGCATCAAGAACCTGGACGTCGAGATCAAGGGCCCCGGTCCCGGCCGCGAGTCCTCGGTGCGTGCGCTGGCTGCCCTGGGCATCCGCATCAACACCATCTCCGATGTGACCCCGGTGCCGCACAACGGCTGCCGTCCGCAGAAGCGTCGCCGCATCTGAGCGGCACGCTGCAAGCAAGCCTTACGTTTTTAACCAAGCCCACCGCCATCGGCACACGCCGGTGGCTCCCGCGGTGAAATGCCGCGGTAGTTGACAGAGAAGGAAGATCAAGTGGCACGCAATCTCGGCCCCAAGGCCAAACTTTCCCGCCGCGAAGGCACCGACTTGTTCCTGAAGAGCGCCCGCCGCTCCATCAGCGACAAGGCCAAGTTCGACTCCAAGCCCGGCCAGCACGGCCGCATCTCCGGCGCCCGCACCTCCGACTTCGGCCTGCAGCTGCGCGAGAAGCAGAAGGTCAAGCGCATGTACGGCGTGCTCGAGCGCCAGTTCCGCCGCTATTTCGAGGAAGCCAGCCGCCGCAAGGGCAACTCCGGCGCCAACCTGCTGTCGCTGCTCGAGTCCCGTCTGGACAACGTCGTGTACCGCATGGGCTTCGGCTCGACCCGTGCCGAAGCACGCCAGCTGGTCTCGCACAAGGCCATCGTGGTCAATGGCAAGCCCGTGAACATCCCGTCCTACTCCGTGAAGGTGGGTGACGTGGTCGCCGTGCGTGAAAAGTCCAAGAAGCAGAACCGCGTGGTGGAAGCCCTCCAGCTGGCACAGCAGGTCGGCATCCCTGCCTGGGTGGAAGTTAACATCGACAAGGCCGAGGGCACCTTCAAGAAGGTTCCCGACCGCGACGAATTTGGGTCCGATATCAACGAATCGCTGATCGTCGAGTTGTACTCGCGCTAATCAGCCGTCGTCTTGATTCCGTTCCCGGCTGGCAGGCATGCCCGCCGGGTGCTTCACCAGCCTTACCGGTGTAACGAGCCGGGGGTATTGACAGGAAGTCTGCATGCAAACCAGTCTGCTGAAACCCAAAGCAATCAACGTCGAACAACTCGGCCCGAACCGCGCCAAGGTGGCGCTGGAGCCGTTTGAGCGTGGCTACGGCCACACGCTGGGCAACGCGCTGCGCCGCGTCCTGCTGTCGTCGATGCCGGGTTACGCGGCCACCGAAGTCACCATTGCCGGCGTGCTGCACGAGTACTCGTCGATCGACGGCGTGCAGGAGGATGTGGTCAACATCCTGCTGAACCTCAAGGGCGTGGTCTTCAAGCTGCACAACCGCGACGAAGTCACGCTGAGCCTGCGTAAGGACGGCGAAGGCGTGGTCACCGCCGGTGACATCCAGACCCCACACGACGTCGAGATCATCAACCCCGAGCATGCCATCGCCACCCTGTCGGCTGGCGGCAAGCTCGACATGCAGATCAAGGTCGAGAAGGGCCGCGGCTACGTGCCGGGCACGCTGCGCCGTCATGGTGACGAGCCCAGCAAGTCCATCGGCCGCATCGTGCTGGACGCCTCCTATTCGCCGGTCAAGCGCGTGAGCTACACCGTCGAGAGCGCCCGCGTCGAGCAGCGCACCGATCTGGACAAGCTGATCATCGAGATCGAGACCAACGGCGCCATCACCGCCGAAGACGCCGTGCGCGCCTCGGCCAAGATCCTGGTCGAGCAGCTGGCCGTCTTCGCCCAGCTGGAGGGCGGCGAACTCGCCGCCTTCGACGCACCGGCGCCGCGCAGCGGCAGCCAGTTCGACCCGATCCTGCTGCGTCCGGTCGACGAGCTCGAGCTGACCGTGCGTTCGGCCAACTGCCTGAAGGCCGAGAACATCTACTACATCGGCGACCTGATCCAGCGTTCCGAGAACGAGCTGCTCAAGACGCCGAACCTGGGCCGCAAGTCGCTCAACGAGATCAAGGAAGTGCTGGCCTCGCGCGGCCTGACCCTGGGCATGAAGCTCGAGAACTGGCCGCCGGCGGCGCTCGAGAAGCGTTGATTTAAAATACCAGGCCCGCTTAGCCGCGGGTCGACCCCACCAGCCCTGATCTCCACGCTGAGGGCTGGGTGCACCGGGCAGTACCTGATACGGCTGCCTGTTTTATACAAGCAAAGGAAAGCACCATGCGTCACGGACACGGACTCCGCAAACTCAACCGCACCAGCGAGCACCGCCTCGCCATGCTGCGCAACATGATGAACTCGCTCATCGAGCACGAGGTCATCAAGACCACCGTCCCCAAGGCCAAGGAACTGCGCCGCGTGGTCGAGCCCATGATCACTCTGGCCAAGGAGCCCACGCTGGCCAACCGTCGCCTGGCCTTCGACCGCCTGCGCAACCGTGACAGCGTGACCAAGCTCTTCAATGACCTCGGCCCGCGTTTCAAGACCCGTCCCGGTGGCTACACTCGCATCCTCAAGATGGGCTTCCGCGTCGGCGACAACGCGCCCATGGCCCTGGTGGAACTGGTCGACCGTCCTGCTGAAACCGAAGCACCGGCTGCAGAATAAGCTATAATCTTGGATTACCGCGCGATGGAGCAGCCTGGTAGCTCGTTGGGCTCATAACCCAAAGGTCGGAGGTTCAAATCCTCCTCGCGCAACCAAATCCGAAAAGCCCTCTCACGAGGGCTTTTCCTTTTTAGGGCCCTGTAACAATCAGTGTCCTGAACCCGGGGCGGCCACGAGCCGCGCGCCCCGACTTCCCTGCGAGAACCTCAGATGACGACACGTCGCCAATTTGCCTTGGCCGCCGCATCCGTGCTGGCCGCCCCCGCTCTGCTCAAGGCCCAGAGCAACAGCAAGATCGTTTTCGGCCAGTCGGCCGCCTTCACGGGGCCGGCCGCCGAGCTCGGCATCCAGTTCCAGCAGGGCGCCAAGCTCTGGTTCGAGCAGGTCAACGCCCAGGGCGGCATCGCCGGCAAGACCCTGGAAATCCGCGCCCTGGATGACGGCTACGAGCCCGAGCGCTGCGCGGCCAACACGCAGAAGCTGATCGCCGAGGATGTGCACGCCCTCTTCGGCTACATCGGTACGCCGACCAGCCTGGCTGCGCTGCCGCTGCTGACCAAGGCCCAGGTGCCCTTCATCGCCCCGTTCACGGGCGCCATGGGCCTGCGCGAGCCCTTCAACAAGCAGGTCTTCCACCTGCGTGCGTCCTACAACGACGAGACGGCGCTGATCGTGCGCCAGCTCACCAACCTGGGCCTGAAGAAGATCGCCGTCTTCTACCAGAACGACGCCTACGGCAAGGCCGGCCTGGATGGCGTGACGCTGGCGCTGGACAAGCAGGGGCTCAAGCCTGTGGCCGCCGCGACGGTGGAGCGCAATTCGGTCGATGTGGCCGCTGCCGTGCGCACCCTCAACGCCGCCGCGCCCGACGCCGTGGTGCAGATCAGCGCCTACAAGTCCTGCGCGGCCTACATCCGCGCGGCGCGTGCCGCCGGTTACGGCGGCACCATCTACAACGTGTCCTTCGTGGGCACGCAGGCCCTGGCCGACGAGCTGGGCCGGGATGGTGCCGGTGTGGTGGTTTCCCAGGTCGTGCCCTCGCCCTACTATCCGGCCCGTCCGATCGCGCGCGAGTTTGCCGATGCGGTCAAGAAGGCCGGCAATGTGCAGGCCAACTTCTCCAGCATGGAGGGGTATCTGGCCGCCAAGATCGTCACCGAGGGCCTCAAGCGTGCGGGCGCGCGCATCGGCAGTCGCGAAGCCCTGATCCAGGGCATCGAGTCCATCGGCAGCCAGAGCCTGGGCGGCTTCCAGGTCAATTTCTCGGCCAGCAACCACGTGGCATCCAATTTCGTCGAGCTGTCCATGCTCACGGGCGACGGCCGCGTCCGCACCTGAAGCGGGCCGGGAATATCCCCGGCTGACAACGGGGTGGGCGAAGGACTAGACTCCAGCACATGAAGGTCATCGATTCCATCGTCGCCCAGTCCGCTGGCATCAGCGCGATCCGCCGCGATATCCACGCCCATCCGGAGCTCTGCTTCGAGGAGCACCGTACCTCCGAATTGGTGGCCCAGCAGCTCACGGCCTGGGGTATCCCCGTACACCGTGGTCTGGGCGGGACCGGCGTGGTGGGCATCGTGAAAAACGGCAGTTCGGCCCGTGCCATCGGGCAGCGTGCCGATATGGACGCGCTGCCGCTGCAGGAAAAGAACAGCTTTGCGCACACCAGCCGGCATGTCGGCAAGATGCACGCCTGCGGCCATGACGGCCACACCGCCATGCTGCTGGCTGCGGCCCAGCACCTGGCCCGGCACCGCCACTTCGACGGCACGGTCTACCTGATCTTCCAGCCGGCCGAGGAGGGCGGGGGTGGCGCGGAGCGCATGATCCGGGACGGCCTGTTCGAGCAGTTCCCCATGGAGGCGGTGTTCGGCATGCACAACTGGCCGGGCATGAAGGCCGGCAGCTTTGCGCTGAGCTCGGGGCCGGTCATGGCCTCGGGCAACGAATTCAAGATCACCATCCGCGGCAAGGGTGGACATGCGGCCATGCCGCACAACGCCACGGATCCGGTGCTGGTGGCCTGCCAGATGGTGCAGGCCTTCCAGACCATCATCAGCCGCAACATCAAGCCCATCGACGCCGGCGTGATCTCGGTCACCATGATCCATGCCGGCGAGGCCACCAACGTGATCCCCGACAGCTGCGAGCTGCAGGGTACGGTGCGGACCTTCACGCTGGAGGTGCTGGACAAGATCGAGGATCGCATGCGCGAGGTGGCCGAGCACACCTGCGCGGCCTTTGGCGCGCGTTGCGACTTCGAATTCGAGCGCAACTACCCGCCGACGATCAACGCCGAGCGCGAGGTTGCCTTCGCGCGCCGCGTCATGGCCGGCATCGTGGGCGAGGAGCACGTGCTCAAGCAGGAGCCCACCATGGGGGCGGAGGACTTCGCCTACATGTTGCAGGCCAAGCCCGGTGCCTACGCCTTCATCGGCAACGGTGACGGTGTGCACCGCGAGATGGGCCATGGTGGTGGCCCCTGCACCCTGCACAACCCGAGCTACGACTTCAACGACGAGCTCATTCCCCTGGGCGCGACCTACTGGGTACAGCTGGCCGAGGCCTGGCTCGCGCCCGGACGCTGAGCAGGCTCAGAGCCGGTCGCAGAAGCCGCGGTGGCGGGCGATCTGCAGCAGGCCGTCGAAGATCAGCGTGTCCATGAGCTCGAAGGGCGTGGACAGGCTGGGCGCCATCTTCCAGCCTGCCCCACCGGCCATCACGCACCAGGGTTCGGCACCGCAGTGCGTGCGCACATGCTGCACCATGCGCTCCATGGCGCCGGCGATGGCGTAGGTGCCGCCGCTGGTCAGGGCGTCGCTGGTGTTGGTCGGAAAGGGGCGAACCTCACCCGTGGGAACGTGCAGGCCGGCCGTGCCGGACTCCAGCGCGCGCAGCATGATGCCGTGGCCAGGCAGGATGTAGCCGCCCAGGAACTTGCCGTTCGCATCGATGGCCTCCACCGTGACCGCCGTGCCCACCATGGCCACGACGATGGGGCGCCGCGGTCCCTGGGCCAGCATGCGGTGCCAGGCGCCGATCATGGCCACCCAGCGGTCGGGGCCGAGGCGGGCCGGGTGGTCGTAGCCGTTGACCAGACCCGCTTCCTGGCTGCTGGCGATCACCCACTGGGCCGAGATGTCCCAGTGCTCCATCTGGGCCTCCACGCGGTGCTTGACGGCGTCGCTGGCCACCACGCAGCCCAGCATGCAGCGGGGCGCGGGCAGGCGGGCCCAGGCGGTTTCGGCCAGGCGGTCGATGTTGTCGAGGAATTCCGCGCCCTGGGCCACGGCCCGCGCGCCCGGTTGGGGGGCGTCGTACAGGGACCACTTGAGGCGGGTGTTGCCGACGTCGATGGCCAGAAAAGACATGGTGCGGACTCGCGAAAGGGTGGCCTCAGCCCTGACGCCAGGGCAGGCCGTGGAAGCGCCAGCCGCCCTTGCGGCCACGCTGCGCATGTTCATCGGGATCACCCTCGAAGCCTTCGAGGATGTTGTAGGCCTCCAGGCCGAGTTCGGTGGCGCGGCGGGCGGCGGCGATCGAGCGCACGCCGCTGCGACACAGCATCAGCGCCTTGCGGCCCGGCGGTACGGCGGCGCGCAGGCCGGCATCGAAGCCGGGGTTGGGCTGCATGCCGGGCCACTGCTTCCAGGCCAGACCGACCGCGCCGGGTACGAAGCCCACCCACTCGCGCTCGGCATCGGTGCGCACATCGATCAGCACGCCTTCACCGGACTGCACCCAGGCCCAGGCCAGCTGGGGGCTGATGTTGCCGGCATAGCCCTCGGTCAGCCGCACTGCGCCCAGGGC
>JAYNNS010000043.1:0-12155 GCA_038112835.1 Curvibacter sp.
GTCCGCATCTGCGCATAGGCCAGCAGCGCCAGCAGCAGCGCCGGCAACAGGGCCGAGAGCAGGAACAGGGTGAAGACGCGCTGGGCCACCCGACTGCGCAGAAACAGGCCGCGGATCGGGAGCTTGAGCAGGGACAGCATGGTCGGGCCGGCGGGGTCAGCGCGTGTAGTTGGCGGCCAGGCCCACGTAGGTGCCATCGTTGGCCCGCACGATGTCGTCCAGGCTGTCCTTGTTGGTCAGCTGGGTCCGGGACAGGCCGTCCTTGCCCAGGCTGTAGAGATCGAAATCGGAATTGAGCGGGTTGAGCTTGCGATCCTTGCGCGCCCGGCCCTTGCCGGCAACACTCTCCAGTTCCTGATAGACATAGGGCCGCCCCCAGGGATCGGTGCGGCCGGCGTTGCCGACCTCGTCCAGGGTGTCCGGGTGACGGCCGTTGTCGCGCTGGTACTCCCGGATCAGCGTCTGCAGCACCAGGATGTCCTGGATGGCCTGGCTCTGGCGGATGCGCTCCTGGTGGTTCTGGTACATGGGCAGGGCGATGGCCACGAGCACGCCCAGCAGGCCGACCACCAGCAGCAGCTCGATGAGCGTGAATCCCGGCGAACGATGCGGCGCCGGACGGGCTGACAGGGGGAACATGGGTGGGAACGCCAGTTGTTTTGTAATTTTATGTAAACACCCGCGCTACCCCTCCGGGTAAACCCAGGACCGATCGGCGGCCGGCGTGCCTCATCGCACGCCCCCGCGCCCGCCGAAAATGGCTGTGCCCACACGCACCAGCGTGCTGCCGGCGGCGATGGCCGGCTCCAGATCACCGCTCATGCCCATGGACAGGGTGTCCAGCGGCAGTCCCTGTGCGCGCAGGGACTCGTAGAGTGCACGGGCACGCAGGAACACGGCCTGCATGGCCTGCGCGTCCTCCAGCGGATCGGGAATGCACATGAGCCCGCGCAGCTGCAGGCGCGGCAACGCCGCCACGGCCCGGGCCAGGGCCGGCAACTCCGCAGGCGAGACACCGGACTTGGTCGGGCCGCCGTCCACATTGACCTGGAGACAGACCTGCAGCGCTGGCCGGTGGGCGGGCCGCTGCTCGCTCAGCCTTTGCGCGATCTTGAGCCGGTCCACGGTCTGCGCCCAGTCGAAATGCTCGGCGACCAGACGCGTCTTGTTGCTCTGGATCGGCCCGATGCAGTGCCACTGCAGGGGCAGGTCGGCCAGCAGGGCCATCTTGTCCACGGCTTCCTGGATGTAGTTTTCGCCGAAGGCCGTCTGGCCGGCCGCGTGCGCGGCGCGTACCGCCTCGGGCCCGAAGGTCTTGGACACGGCCAGCAGCTGCACGCTGTCCACGGCGCGGCCGGCCGCGTAACACGCGGCGGCGATACGGGCATGAACGGCTTGGAGCTGGTCAGAAATCACGGTCATAATGTTCCGCGAGCGTAGCAAAGAAAAGGACCGAGGGACCCGTGGATATCACCCAACTGCTGGCATTCAGTGTCAAGAACAAGGCCTCCGACCTGCACCTCTCCGCGGGCCTGCCCCCCATGATCCGGGTGCACGGCGACGTGCGCCGCATCAACGTCGAACCCCTGGGGCACAAGGAAGTGCACGCCATGGTGTACGACATCATGAACGACACCCAGCGCAAGAACTACGAGGAGTTCCTGGAGGTCGACTTTTCCTTCGAGATCGACGGCCTGGCGCGTTTCCGCGTCAATGCCTTCAACACCCAGCGCGGCGCGGCTGCCGTGTTCCGGACCATCCCGAGCAAGATCCTCACACTGGAACAGCTCAACGCCCCCAAGATCTTCGCCGACCTGGCGCTCAAGCCGCGCGGCCTGGTGCTGGTGACCGGCCCCACGGGCTCGGGCAAGTCCACCACGCTCGCGGCCATGGTCAACCACCTCAACGAAACCGAGTTCGGTCACATCCTCACGGTCGAAGACCCGATCGAATTCGTGCACGAGTCCAAGAAGTGCCTGATCAACCAGCGCGAAGTCGGCCCGCACACGCTGAGCTTCGCGGCCGCCCTGAAGTCCGCGCTGCGCGAGGACCCGGACGCCATCCTCGTGGGTGAAATGCGAGACCTGGAAACCATCCGCCTGGCCATGACGGCGGCGGAAACGGGCCACCTGGTCTTCGGTACCCTGCACACCAGCAGCGCCGCCAAGACCATCGACCGCATCATCGACGTGTTCCCGGCCGAGGAAAAGGAAATGGTCCGTGCCATGCTCTCCGAATCGCTGCAGGCCGTGATCTCGCAGACCCTGTGCAAGACCAAGGACGGCAGCGGCCGCGTGGCCGCGCACGAGATCATGCTGGGCACGCCGGCCATCCGCAACCTGATCCGCGAGGCCAAGGTGGCGCAGATGTACTCCAGCATCCAGACCGGCAACAGCGTGGGCATGCAGACGCTGGACCAGAACCTGACCGAGCTGGTGCGTCGCAACGTGATCAGCGCCGCCGAGGCGCGCGGCAAGGCCAAGATCCCCGAAAACTTCCCCGGCTGAAGAAATGGCTCACCCCCAAGCTTCGCGCACTTCGTGTCGCTACGCTACCCCCCTTGCAGGGGGCAACACCAGCGGCCCGGCAAAGCCGGTTCCGCGGTGTTCCCCGCGAGGGACCCTCTGCCACAGGCAGTGCTGACTCACTGAAACGGAGGTGCTCTCATGGAGCGCGACCAGGCAACCAAGTTCATCAACGATCTGCTGCGGCTCATGATCAGCCGCAACGGCAGCGACCTCTTCATCACCGCCGACTTCCCGCCCGCCATCAAGGTCGACGGCAAGGTCACCAAGGTCTCGCCCCAGCCGCTGAGCCCGGCCCACACCCTGGCGCTGGCGCGCTCGGTGATGAACGACAAGCAGGTCGCCGAGTTCGAACGCACCAAGGAGTGCAACTTCGCGATCTCGCCGCCGGGTGTCGGCCGCTTCCGTGCCAACGCCTTCATCCAGCAAGGCAAGGTCGGCCTGGTGCTGCGGGTCATCCCCTCGGTGCTGCCCACCATCGACACCCTGGGCGTGCCCCAGGTGCTCAAGGAAGTGACCATGGCCAAGCGCGGCCTGTGCATCCTGGTCGGCGCTACGGGCTCGGGCAAGTCGACCACGCTGGCCGCCATGGTGGATTGGCGCAACGAGAACTCGCAGGGCCACATCATCACGGTGGAGGACCCGGTGGAATTCGTGCACCCGCACAAGAACTGCGTGGTGACGCAACGCGAGGTGGGTCTGGACACCGACAGCTGGGAGATCGCACTCAAGAACACCCTGCGCCAGGCGCCCGATGTCATTCTCATGGGCGAGATCCGCGACCGCGAGACCATGGAGCACGCCGTGGCCTTTGCCGAGACCGGCCACCTGTGCCTGGCCACGCTGCACGCCAACAGTGCCAACCAGGCTCTGGACCGCATCATCAACTTCTTCCCCGAGGAGCGGCGCCCGCAGCTGCTGATGGACCTGTCGCTCAACCTGCGCGCCCTGGTCTCGCAGCGCCTGATCCCCAAGCAGGACAGCAAGGGCCGCATTGCCGCGGTGGAGGTCATGCTGAACTCGCCACTGATCTCGGACCTGATCTTCAAGGGCGAGATCTCCGAGATCAAGGAGATCATGAAGAAGAGCCGCAACATCGGCATGCAGACCTTCGACCAGGCCCTGTTCGACCTCTACGAGAACAACCAGATCACCTACGAGGACGCGCTGCGCAACGCCGACTCGCTCAACGACCTGCGCCTGCAGATCAAGCTCAACAGCCAGCGCGGCAAGTCGCAGGATCTGGCCGCCGGCACCGAAAACCTCGCCATCGTCTGAGCCGGTTTTCTTTCCCCACCATGGTCTGATGCCTGCGGCATCAGACCATTTTCATTTCAGGAGCCTCCATGCCCAGCCTCAACCCCAGGACCTACGAAACCACTGCACCCCGCACCGTCGCCTTCCTGGGTCTCGGTGTCATGGGCTACCCCATGGCCGGGCACCTCGCGCAGGCCGGACATCATGTCACGGTCTACAACCGCACACCGGCCAAGGCCCAGGCCTGGGTGGTGGAATTCGGCGGTCGTGCCGCTGCCACGCCGCGCGAGGCCGCGATCGATGCCGACCTCGTGTTCGCCTGCGTGGGCAACGATGCCGATCTGCGCAGCGTGGTGCTGGGCGCCGACGGGGCTTATGCCGGCATGAAGCGTGGCGCCGTCTTCACGGACCACACCACGGCCTCGGCCGAGGTGGCGCGCGAGCTGGCCGCGGCCGCGCGCGAACGCGGGCTGTCCTTCGTCGACGCCCCGGTCTCGGGCGGCCAGGCCGGCGCACAGAACGGCGCGCTGACCATCATGTGCGGTGGCGAGGTGACGGCCTTCGAGGCCCTGCGGCCCGTGGCCCTGGCCTACGCCCGCGCCTGTACCCGCATCGGTGACAGCGGCGCCGGCCAGCTGGCCAAGATGGTCAACCAGATCGCGGTGGCCGGTGTGATCCAGGGCCTGGCCGAGGCCATCGCCTTCGGCCAGCGCGCGGGCCTGGACATGCGCCTGGTGCTGGAGGTGATCGGCCAGGGCGCGGCCCAGAGCTGGCAGATGGACCAGCGCGGCCAGACCATGGTGGAAGACCGCTTCGACTTCGGCTTTGCCGTGGACTGGATGCGCAAGGACCTGGGCCTGGTGCTGGACGAGGCGCGGCACAACGGCGCGCGCCTGCCGGTCACGGCCCTGCTGGACCAGTTCTACGCCGACGTGCAGGGCATGGGCGGCGGCCGCTGGGATACCTCCAGCCTGATCCGCCGCCTGAAGGACTGATCCGAACGAAGGAACGGGGATGCACGGCCGGACGCCGGCCGCGGAGCTTCAGAGGGGTCGGCCGCTGCCGGTCGGGCCGGGCGTCCCTCGGGCCGGGGCCTGCATCTCGAAGAGCTCTTCCTCGGTGATGATCTCGAACAGGCGCACGACCTTCTGCACGCCATTGGTTCGGCGTGCGATGTCGGTGGCGCGATCGGCCTCGCGCGCCGTCACGCGGCCCATGAGATAGACCGCACCGCGTTCGGTCACCACCTTGAAGGCGCTGGAGTTGAGGTCCTTGGCGTCGATCAGGTTGGCCTTGACGCGGCCGGTCACCAGCGCGTCGGAGGAGCGCTGGGTCAGGGTGGAGTGTCCCAGCACGGCCAGCTCGTTGGTGATGGTGCGCACGTTCTCGACCCGCGAGACCACCTGCTCGGCCAGCTGCTTGTCCTGCTCGTTGGGCACCTCTCCGGTCAGCAGGACCTGGCGGTTGTAGCTGGTGATGTTGATGTGCACACGCTCGCCCAGGTGCTCGCGGATGCGGGCCGCGCCGCGCGACTCGATGCGCTCGTCCTCGATCTGTGAACCGGTGGTGCGGCGGTCGGCCGCCGACATGCCGGTCACGACAGCGCCACCGACCAGCAAGGGCGCGCAGGCCGTGAGCCCCGCACCCGCCAGCACCACACCAAGGACGATCAAGGACAGACGGCGGGCATGCGGTTTCATCATCACTTGTTTTCCTGTTCTCCGAGCAGCTGGTGATCGACGGCGTCGCAGATGCAGTGCAACGCCAGGATGTGGACTTCCTGGATGCGCGCGGTGCGCTCGTGCGGGACGACGATGTGCACATCGGTCTCGCGCAGGGCCGTGGCCATCTTGCCGCCGTTGCGCCCGCTCAGGCCCACCACCACCATCTCGCGCTCGTGCGCGGCCTCGATGGCCTCCAGCACATTGGCCGAGTTGCCGCTGGTGGAGATCGCCAGCAGCACATCGCCCGGCTGGCCCAGGGCCCGCACCTGACGCGAGAAGATGGCATTGAAGCTGTAGTCGTTGCCCACCGCCGTCAGGATGGAGCTGTCGGTGGTCAGGGCGATGGCGCCGAGCTCGGGGCGCTCGCGCTCGAAGCGGCCGACGAACTCGGCCGAGAAATGCTGCGCGTCGGCGGCCGAACCGCCGTTGCCGCAGGCCAGCACCTTGCCACCGTTGGTCACGCTGGCGAGGATGGCCTGCACGGCGGCGGCGATGGGTTTGCTCAGGACCTGCGCGGCCTGGTACTTCAGGTCCGCGCTGTCGATGAAGTGTTGTTCGATGCGTTGTTCCAGCATGACGCCTATGATAACCGCCTGATCCGGCCCCGCACGCGCTGTGGGCTTGTGCTTACATCTGCGAACACATGGCGGGCGCCCGGGCTCAACGCTCGGAGCCGGCATCGAAGGCTGCGGGCAACCAGTGCAGGGCCTCGCCGTCCAGGGCCACCACGTCGAAGCGGCAGCAAGGCGGCACGCGCCAGCGCTGCAGGTAATGGCGCGCCGCCAGCACGATGCGCCGCTGCTTGGTTGCGCCCACGCTGGCCGCCGCCCCGCCATGGGCCACCCCGGCGCGCTGGCGTACCTCGACGAAGACCACGGTGCCGTCGGCCGCCTGCATCACGAGATCGATCTCGCCACCGCCGCGGCCCGGGGTCCGATAATTGCGTTCCAGCAGGCGCAGTCCCGCGGCCTGCAGATGCTGCAGGGCACGGTCCTCGGCTGCGGCCCCTGTCTCACGGGTGCTGCCGCGGCCCAGCTTGGCCAGTTTCCTGAGGAGCTCCATTGAACGCCAGTTACGCCTCCGCCCTTGCCGCCGCGCACGACGCAGCCGCAGGCCAGCATTATCCGCAGGGCGCGCTCTACGTGGTGGCCACGCCCATCGGCAACCTGGCCGACATCACGCTGCGCGCCCTGCACGTGCTGCAGCGTGTCGACGCCATCGCCTGCGAGGACACGCGCCACACGCAGGCCCTGCTGCGCGCCTACGGCATCGAGCGCAGCGGCAGCGCGCTGATCGCCGTGCACCAGCACAATGAGGCCGAGGCCGCGCAGCAGGTGCTGGCGCGCTTGCGGGCCGGCGAGCGCGTGGCCTACGTCAGCGATGCGGGAACGCCCGCCGTGAGCGACCCCGGCGCCCGTCTCGTGGCCGCAGTGCATGGTGCGGGCCTGCCCGTGCAGCCGCTGCCGGGTGCGAGCAGCGTGACGACGGCCCTGAGCGCCGCCGGTGCCGTGGACGAGCATGGCGCCTTCGTCTTCGCAGGTTTCCTGCCGGCCAAGGCGGGGGAGCGGGCCGCGGCCGTGCAGCAGCTGGCCGGCGAGCCGCGGGCCGTCGTGCTGCTGGAGGCGCCGCACCGCATCGAGTCCCTGGCCGCGGCCCTGGCCCCGCTGGGCGCGCGGCCCGTGACCGTGGGGCGCGAGCTCACCAAACAGTTCGAGCAGATCCAGACCCTGCCCGCCGATCAGCTGGCGGCCTGGCTGGCGCAGGACGCGCAGCGCAGCCGCGGTGAGTTCGTGCTGGTGCTGCATCCGGGGACGGTCGACGATCACCGGGACGGCGAGGAGCAGCGGGTGCTGGCGCTGCTGCTGGCCGAGCTGCCGCTCAAGAGCGCCGTGCGCCTGGCCGCCGAGATCACGGGCGCACCGCGCAACACGCTCTACGAAGCGGCGCTGCAACTCAAGAAGGAGGCCGGCGATGCCTGACTACGCCGTGCTCTTCGTCTGCACCGGCAACATCTGCCGCAGTCCCACGGCCCATGGCGTGCTGGTGCAGCAGCTGGAGCGCGCAGGCCTGGCGGCGCGCGTGCAGGTGGATTCGGCCGGCACCCACGGCTACCACCGCGGCGACCCACCCGACGAGCGCAGCCAGGCCCACGCAGCCCGGCGCGGCTACGACCTCTCGGCCCTGCGCGCGCGTCAGGTGCTGGCCGAGGATTTCGAGCAGTACGACCTGATCCTGGCCATGGATGGCGGGCACCTGGAACTGCTGAGCGAGCGCTGCCCGCCGGCCCAACAGCACAAGCTGCAACGCTTCACCGCATACTGCAGCCGTCACACGGGCCGCGATGTGCCCGACCCGTATGACGGCGGCGCCCAGGGCTTCGAACACGTGCTGGACCTGGTGGAAGACGGCTGCAACGGCCTATTGCAGCACGTCCGCGCCCGGCTTCAGGGGTAGAGCCCGCGCAGCTCGCGCGCCTCCAGCACCCGCGTGCAGGCGATCACGAAGGCGGCCGTGCGCAGCGGCAGCCTGCGCTCCTGGGCCAGGTCCCAGATGGCGCGGAAGGCCTCGCTGAGCGCGCGGTCGAGGCGAGCGTTGATGTCGGCCTCGGTCCAGAAGAACGACGAGGCGTTCTGCACCCATTCGAAGTAGCTCACCGTCACGCCGCCGGCATTGGCCAGCACGTCGGGCAGGATGAGGGTGCCGCGCTCCAGCAGGAGGTCCTCGGCCTGCGGCGTCGTGGGGCCGTTGGCGCCTTCGACGATCAGCCGGGCGCGGATGCGACCGGCGTTGTCGGCCGTGATCTGGTTTTCGAGGGCGGCGGGCAGCAGCACCTCGCACTCCACCTCCCAGAATTTCTCATGGGCGATGCGCTCCACGCCCGGAAAATCCTGCAGCGTGCCCTGCCCCGCCGCCAGGAAACGCACCAGCGCCGGGACGTCGATGCCCGCCGGGTTGTAGATGCTGCCCGCCACGTCCTGGAGGGCGACGATGCGCGCGCCGCTTTCATGGAAGACCCGGGCCGCCGCGTTGCCCACATTGCCGAAGCCCTGGATGGCCACGCGCGCGCCCCGCATCTCCAGCCCCAGGCGCTGCATCGCCTCACGCGCCACCACATAGCAGCCGCGCCCCGTGGCGTCGCGCCGGCCCAGGCTGCCGCCGAGCGACAGCGGCTTGCCGGTCACCACGCCGGTGCTGGTGGCGCCCACGTTCATGGAATAGGTGTCCATCATCCAGGCCATGATGCGCTCGTTGGTGTTCACATCGGGCGCGGGGATGTCGCGCTCGGGACCGATGATGATGCCGATCTCGCTGGTGTAGCGCCGCGTGATGCGCTCGAGCTCGCTCATCGACAGCTGCCCGGGATCGACACGGATACCGCCCTTGGCGCCGCCATAGGGCAGGTTGAGCGCGGCGTTCTTCACCGTCATCCACCCGGCCAGCGCCATGACCTCGGACAAGGTCACGCCCGGGTGGTAGCGCACCCCGCCCTTGCCCGGCCCGCGCGAGACGTTGTGCTGGACGCGGTAGCCCTCGTAGTGGTGCACGCTGCCGTCGTCCATGTGGATGGGCACGTCGACGATGAGCGCGCGCTTGGGCCGGCGCAGGGTGTCGGCCCAGATGCTGAGCCGGCCCAGGTGCGGCAGCACGCGGTCCACCTGCTCGAGAAAGGTGGCCCAGGGCCCGAGGTCGGCCGGGTTCAGGTAGGACGGCAGCTTGGCAAGCGATGAGCTCATGGACGACTCCTGGTCAGCGGGCATGGCGAGCGATTTCCCGGGCGGGACGCGCCATGCTGCTTTTTACTCCGGGATCGGCCGCACGGCCAGCCGTTCCTGACGAAGAGTAGCCCCCCCTTACCGACCGCCCGCAGCCTGCATGTGCGGATAGCGGTAGTCCCTGGGCGAAACCCGGGTCTCCTTCACGGTCCGCGGCGACACCCAGCGCAGCAGGTTCAGTGCCGAGCCGGCCTTGTCGTTGGTACCGCTGCGCCGTGCGCCGCCGAAAGGCTGCTGCCCCACGACCGCACCGGTCGGCTTGTCGTTGATGTAGAAATTGCCGGCCGCATGGCGCAGTGCGTCCAGCGTTTCATGCACGGCGGCGCGGTCCTGCGCGAAGATGGCCCCGGTCAGCGCGTAGGGACTGGTCTGGTCAACCTGGCGCAGCACTTCGGCCCACTGGCCATCCTCGTAGACATGGACGCCGAGCACGGGGCCGAAGATCTCCTCGCTCATCAGCGCATGCGCGGGCTGCGTCACCTCGATCACGGTGGGCGTCACGAAATAACCCGAGCTGTCGTCGCAGTGGCCGCCGTGCACGATCCTGCAGTTCGGATCGGTCCTGGCCGCCTCGATAGAACCCCGGATGCGTGCAAAGGCCCGTCTGTCGATGACCGCGCCCATGAAGGTCTGGAAGTCGCGCACATCACCCATGCGCACCGTGGCCAGCTGGGCCAGCAGCCGGTCCCGGACCTCGGGCCACAAGGAGGCGGGGATGTAGGCGCGTGACGCGGCGCTGCACTTCTGGCCCTGGTACTCGAAGGCACCGCGCAGCAGGCCAACGACCAGCGCATCCACGTCGGCCGAGGGGTGGGCCAGCACGAAGTCCTTGCCGCCTGTCTCACCCACCAGGCGCGGGTAGGCGCGGTACCTGGAGAGGTTCTGCGCGGTCTGCTGCCAGAGCCGGTCGAACACGGCGGTCGAGCCCGTGAAGTGGATGCCTGCCAGATGCGGGCTGCCCAGTACGGCCGCGCTCACGCCCACGGGTTCGCCCGGCACGAAGTTGATCACGCCCGGGGGCAGGCCGGCCTCTTCGAGCAGCTGCAGCACCAGGTAGTTGCTCAGCGCCGCCGTGGCCGCCGGCTTCCAGACCACGGTGTTGCCCATGAGCACCGGTGCGGTCGCCAGGTTGCCGCCGATGGCCGTGAAATTGAAGGGCGTGATGGCGTAGACGAAACCTTCGAGCGGGCGGTAGTCGGTGCGATTGCTGACGCCCGGGCTGGACAGGGGCTGCTGCTGCACCAGTTCCTGCGCGAACTGCACATTGAAGCGCAGGAAGTCGATCAGCTCGCAGGCGGCGTCGATCTCGGCCTGGTGCACGGTCTTGCTCTGGCCCAGCATGGTGGCGGCATTGAGGCGTGCGCGCCAGGGACCGGCCAGCAGGTCGGCCGCCTTGAGGAAGACCGCCGCGCGCTCCTCCAGCGTCCAGCGCGACCACTCGCGCTGCGCGGCCACGGCCGCGTCGACGGCCTGCCGGGCTTCCCGCTGCGTGGCCAGGTTCAGCGTGGCCAGCGCATGGCGGTGCTCGTGCGGGCAGACCACCTGCTCGCGCTCGCCCGTCTCGATGCGCTGACCGCTGATCACGAGGGGAATGTCGACGCGCTGCGCGTATTGACGCGCCAGCTCCTGACCCAGTTCGTTCGCCTCGGCCGAGCCGGGGCGGTAAGTCAGCACGGGCTCATTGCTGGCCTGATAGGTTTTCTGGATAGGGATCATTTCAAATGTGATCCATTTAAATATAAATTGGATCCAATTATAGACATGCGGATTCAGATGGACAATCCCGTATCCAAGATTTTCAGAAATGAATCGAGCCGGACCTGCTGACGCTGGCGATCAGCCCGTCAACAGGCCCCAAGGCCAGCGTCGACATGCGTACCCCCCGCACCCAACAAGCCCTGCACGAGACCATCCGCTCCCAGCTGCGCTACGAGATCCTCAGCGGCCTGCTGCCCGTGGGGCAGCCGCTCAAGCAGGATGCGCTGGCCCAGCGCTTCCATGCCAGCCGTATCCCGGTGCGCGAGGCCCTGCGCCAGCTGGAGGCCGAGGGGCTGATCGTCCACCACCGCCACCGCGGCGCCGTGGTGGCCGGCATGAGCCTGGAGCAGATCTGCGAGATGCTGGACATCCGCATCGCCCTGGAATGCCATGCCGCCAGGCTGTCCGTCCCCAATATGGTGGAAAGCGACTTCCAGACCCTGGAGAAGATCCTCGAGGCCTACGGCCAGGCCGATTCGGTGCAGGACTGGGCCGAGTACAACCGGCGCTTCCACCTGGCCCTGGGCGCGGCCTCCAACAACCGGCGGCTGCGCCGGCTGATCGAAGAGTTCTGCCTCAACACCGACCGCTACACCCATGTGCTGATGTCCAGGGCCACGGGCAAGGAAGGCCCGCAGTCGGACCATTACCGCATCCTGGAGGCCTGCCGCCGCCGTGACGTCCCGGCCGTGGTGCAGCTGCTGGAAGAACACATCACCGACACCAAACGCGGCCTCATGGCCATCGCCCGCGCCGACGAAGACCGGCCCACGCTGGCACGGCCCCTGCCGGCCACGGCCTGAACGGGGGAAAAAAGGGGCAAGCGAGGGGGAGGTCTGGCGCGGCTGGCGGGGATCGAACCCACGACCTGGCTTCGGAGAGCTTAAAAATTGATGCGCATGCAGATGCATTAACCGCCTTTACCCCGCAAAATTCGGCGTCATTCGTCATCAAGTCTTTGATTTAGTTAGATTTTTTCGGCACTTTCGCAAACACCGTTTTGAACCGATCGAGACGCCCTGTCACGGCTCTATGCCAAAGATGCCCCTTATTGGTGGCAAGTTTGCGCGGTCAAACGGCTGACTATTGGTCGGTTTAGGGACCCTGCCCGGTTATCC
>JAYNNS010000043.1:12165-13238 GCA_038112835.1 Curvibacter sp.
TCGACCCAGGGCCTGCCAATCTGGTCCGGATCTTTTGACGCTTTTGACACAGGCGCGCAAAATTCAAACCGCACTGCAAAGCGGTGCATTCGCTGATCAAGCGTCAGCCTTCACTTTGTCTTGCTGTAGCCGCATTCAGATTCTTGCGGACCACGCATGGCAGCTGGACCCCAAAGCCAGCATCTGATCGCTCCTCGAAATTTCCTCGGGGATCGTCCTGGAGCTCCTAGCTCTCTGCCCCCCGGGTAATCCCCCCGCAGCGGCACCGGCAGCCGGCTGTTACCCCCACCTTTCTACGCCCACGCCCGCACCGGATAACCGTCCGCCATGCCGTACGCGGATCTTTTTTTTGGAGTTGCGATGCCCACGCTATTTGAGGACCCACGGTCAGTCGTTCTGAATGTTTCTATTTCTGAAGAAACGGCCTCAGTCATTTCAAGGCTTTCCGCCTTGCTCGAGGTCGATTCGTTGGAATTTTCTGTACTCCCAGTGCTGAGGAACGTTCAGCGCTGCTTAAACCACACCATCAGTCAGCTGCCATCGGCTCGCGAACCAATGGCCGAAGTCTGTCGCGAACTGAATGCTGCCATCGCAGAACTGACTAACCAGCAACTTCCCAATCCTGGCTTGGCGACGGGATTCATGCCTGCCAATCGACCAGCTTTGCGAGTGCTGTCGAGACTTCCGGAACGAGCTCCGGATTCACTTCTTCGCACGGTAGGCAATCTGCTGATCAGTAGCCTGCTGACCGACTTTTCTCTGCCTAAGCAGCGTTTTGAAGTTCTCAGCACACTTTGCCGCGCTGTACGTGATGAGGCCAGTCTGTCGGAAGACCAGGAGCGCACTCTTGGGGCCCTGCTGAGCCGCAGCAACGCCGATCTTGCGGAGATTCTCACTCAGCATCTCCAGACCCAGGACAAAGCCGTCCTGCGATTCAACAGCCAGATGATCAACCACCTACGATCAGCGGTTGCGAGTGCGCACCCTGCGGTGCAGCGAGACGTCGACCTCCGGAAGTTCCTATCTGGAGAAGCGTTAATCGACACAGTCTCCAAGCTCAGGAATGAAACGAC
>JAYNNS010000044.1:0-122 GCA_038112835.1 Curvibacter sp.
ACCCCCAGGCTGCGCGCACTGCGTGTCGCTTCGCCACCCCCCTTGCAGGGGGCAACGCCAGTGGCCCGGCCGAGCCGGTTCCACGGCGTTTCTCGCTTAGACCTGCGCAAGCCCTGGCTTTT
>JAYNNS010000044.1:132-4441 GCA_038112835.1 Curvibacter sp.
CCTGGACAAATGCGGGACTTGGTCTCAGGCTGTCGGCGCTGCGCGGTCGCGTTCCCAGCCGCGTGCGCGCAGCTCGCAGGCCGGGCATTGGCCGCAGCCATAGCCCCAGGCGTGCCGGTGCGTGCGGTCGCCCAGGTAGCAGGTGTGGGTGTGCTCCACGATCAGGTCCACCAGCGCCGCGCCGCCCAGGCGCTCGGCCAGCTGCCAGGTCTGCGCCTTGTCGATCCACATGAGCGGTGTCTCGATCAGGAAGCGCTTGTCCATGCCCAGCGACAAGGCCAGCTGCATGGCCTTCATGGTGTCGTCGCGGCAATCGGGATAGCCCGAGAAATCGGTCTCGCAGACCCCGGTCACGATAACCTGCAGGTCGCGCCGGTAGGCCACGGCCGCGGCCAGGGTCATGAACAGCAGGTTGCGCCCCGGCACGAAGGTGTTGGGCAGGCCGCTGGCTTCCATCTTGAAGCTCATGTCGCGCGTGAGCGAGGTCTCGCTCACCGCGCCCAGTACGGCCAGGTCCAGCAGATGGTCCTGCCCCAGGCGGGCGGCCCAGCGCGGGAACTGGCGCCGGATCTCGTCCAGCACGCGCAGACGTGCTTCCAGCTCCACATGGTGGCGCTGACGGTAGTCGAAGGCGATGGTTTCGACGCGCTCGTAGGAACTGAGGGCGTGGGCCAGGCAGGTGGTGGAGTCCTGCCCGCCGGAGAAGAGGACGAGGGCGGTCGTGTGATGCATGGCGCAATGGTAGCGCCCGCCCCGTCACGGCCCTTATTCGGGCTTCTCGGTCTTGCGGATCTGCGTGGGCGAGTAGGTCAGCACTTCCTTGGCCACGACACCGGGCGTGGCCAGGGGGTCCACCTGGCGGCTGGCCGCCTGGCTCTGGGTCTGCATCTGCTGGTTGACCGCGGGGTTCTGCGCCGGGTTGTTCTGCAGCCAGACCTCGACCACACGCGCGCTCGCGCTCCAGACCGCCGTCATGTGGTCCATGAGGATCTTGGACAGCGGCTCCTTGGGCGGCTCTTCCTCTGGCTGCTTCGGAGCCGCCTCCTGGCGCTGGGTCCAGTCTTTTTCGGCCTGCGGGCTGCCGCGCGAGGGATCCGCCTTGGCCGCGGCTTCGGCCGCCTGGGCCTGGACCACGGGGTTGATGTCGTTCACCACCCCCGCCGTTTCGGGCACCGGGGCCGGCGGGTTCACAGGCGCCACCGGGATCACCCGGGCGGCGGCGGGCGCAACTACCTCCGTGCCGGCTGGCCGGATGGCGGTGCGGTCGATATTCGGTAGTTGCATGATGGCTTGGGGCCTCCACCCGCAGGCAGGAGGCTTTTATCCTGTTACGTACGTTTGTTAACGGCAGAAAAGAGGGGGGATTAAGGGCTTTTTTCGGAAATTTTCCCGCTCCCTCCCCCAAAGATCTGCCGATTTGTCGCTAAACCATCGAAAAACGACATTCAAACGCAGAAACCCCGGCCTCCCGCCCCCAGACAGCCTCACCCCACCCGGGCACCCGGCGCGAGGATGGGAGGCGCCGCATTGAGGGTCTCGATGGCAAAGCCCGCGGCCTGCTGGTAGCGGGCCATGAACTCGTCACGCTCGGCCTTGGGGATCACGGCGTCGATGTCGTCGAAGACACCGCCGCAGCGCTCGTCCACCAGGCCCAGGATGCCGAAAGGCCCCGCACCGCGGTTGCGCAGCACCAGGGCCGAGATATCCTGGCACAGCTTGCGGTCATAGGCCTTCAGGGCCGTGGGTGTGAGGCCGTGCTCGACCAGGGCCGCACCGAGCACGCGGGTGTCCACGATGGCCTGGCTCGCGCCGCTCGAACCCACCGGGTACATCACGTGGGCGGCATCCCCGATCAGGGCCACGGGGCCATCCACCCAGGTGGGCACGGGGTCGCGGTCGATCATGGGGTACTCGAAGACCTCAGACGCGCCGCGCAGCATGCCCGGCACGTCGAGCCAGTCGAAGTTCCAGCCCTCGAAGTGGTGAATGAAGTCTTCCAGCTTGACCCGACGGTTCCAGTCGCCCTGGGTCCAGCCGCCGGCGTTGTCCACCGTGATCTCGGCGATCCAGTTGATGGTGGACAGGCCGGTGACCGGATCGGGCGGCGAGATCGGGTAAAGCACCACGCGATGCCGCAGCGAGCCTACCCCCACGAAGGACGCGCCGGTGCGGATGGCCTTGCCCGGCGTGGTGCCGCGCCACATGATCGCGCCGCCCCACTGAATGGGCGGCTGGTCCGGATGCATCTGGGCGCGGATGGCCGAGTGCAGGCCATCGGCCGCGATCAGCAAGCGGCCGGACACTTCACGACGCTGGCCTGCGGCGGTCTCGACCCAGGCCGTGACCCCCTGCGCCTCCTTGCGGTAGCCCGTGACACGGCAACCGGTCTGCACGGCCCCGGGTCCCAGGCGGCGCTGCACCTCGCGCAGCAGGAGCATCTGCAGCTGGCCGCGGTGCACCGAATACTGCGGCCACTTGTAGCCGGCCAGCAGGCCGCGCGGCTCGGCATAGACATCGTTGCCATTGCGCCCCACCAGGGCCCACTCGCGCGCCTGGATGCCGATGGTGTCGAGCTGCTCGGCTCCGATGCCCAGTTCGTAGAGTTCACGCACGGCATTGGGCTGCAGATTGATGCCCACCCCCAGGGGCTGCAGATCGGGCACGGTCTCGAAGACCCGGCAGGGCACGCCGATCTGGTGCAGCGTGAGCGCCATGGCCATGCCGGCGATGCCGCCGCCGGCGATGAGGACGGGTTCTTTTTCTTGCATGGAGGTGTTCATTCGACGGTCACACTCTTGGCCAGATTTCTCGGTTTATCGACGTCGGTGCCTCTCGCACACGCCGTGTGATACGCCAGCAGCTGCAGCGGCACCACATGCAGCAGCGGGGACAGGGCGCCGTAGTGCCCAGGCATGCGGATCACGTGCAGGCCTTCGGCGCTTTCGATCCTGGTGTCGCTGTCGGCCAGCACATAGAGCACGCCGCCGCGCGCGCGCACTTCCTGCATATTGCTCTTGAGCTTCTCCAGCAGGGCGTCGTTGGGCGCCACGGTGACCACGGGCATCTCGGCCGTGACCAGGGCCAGGGGGCCATGCTTGAGCTCGCCGGCGGGATAGGCCTCGGCGTGGATGTAGCTGATTTCCTTGAGCTTGAGCGCGCCTTCGAGGGCGATGGGGTAGTGCAGGCCGCGGCCCAGGAAGAGGGCGTTGTTCATGCGCGCGAAGTCCTCGGCCCAGCTCATCACCTGCGGCTCCAGCGCCAGCACGGCCTGCAGGGCCACGGGCAGGTGGCGCATGTCCTTGAGGTGCCGGGCCTCCTCGGCCTCGTCCAGGTGCCCGCGCAGCTGCGCCAGCGCCAGCGTGAGCAGGAAGAGGCCGGCGAGCTGGGTGGTGAAGGCCTTGGTGGACGCCACACCGATCTCCACGCCAGCGCGGGTGATGTAGTGCAGCTTGCATTCGCGCACCATGGCGCTGGTGGCGACATTGCAGATGGTCAGGGTCTGCGTCATGCCCAGGCTCTGCGCGTGGCGCAGCGCGGCCAGCGTGTCGGCCGTCTCGCCGGACTGGCTGATGGTGACGACCAGGGTCCTGGGGTCGGGTACGGAGTCGCGGTAGCGGTATTCGCTGGCCACTTCCACCTGGGTCGGGATCTTGGCGATGCTCTCCAGCCAGTACTTGGCTGCGCAGCCGCTGTAATAGCTGGTGCCGCAGGCCAGGATCAGCACCTTGTCGACTTCTTTGAAAACCTTGTAGGCGCCGTCGCCGAAGAGCTCGGGCACGATGCCTTCCACGCCCTCGAGCGTGTCGGCGATGGCGCGCGGCTGCTCGAAGATCTCCTTCTGCATGTAGTGGCGGTAGGGGCCGAGCTCGGCCGCGCCGCTGTGCGCCTGCACGGTCTTGACCACACGCTGCACGGGCTTGTGGTCACGGCCGATGATCCAGTACTTGCCCAGCTGCAGGTCCACCACATCGCCCTCTTCGAGGTAGACGATCTGGTCGGTCACGCCGGCCAGAGCCATGGCGTCGCTGGCGAGGTAGTTGGCGCCATCGGCCCCCACGCCCAGGATCAGCGGCGAACCGGCACGCGCGCCGATCACGCGGTGCGGCTCGTCCTTGTGGAAGACGGCGATCGCGTAGGCGCCATGCATCTGCCTGGTCGCGGCCTTCACGGCCTCGAACAGGTCGCCGTTGTAGAGCGAGTCCACCAGATGCGCGATGACCTCGGTATCGGTCTGGCTCACGAAGACGTAGCCGCGCTTCTGCAAGTCGGCACGCAGCTCCTCGTAGTTCTCGATGATGCCGTTGTGCAC
>JAYNNS010000044.1:4451-4785 GCA_038112835.1 Curvibacter sp.
CACCAGGGCCACGCGGGCGGCGCGCGCGGCGGCGTCCGCGCCCGTGCCGTGGCTGAAGTGCGGGTGGGCGTTGTGCACGGCGGGCGCGCCATGGGTGGCCCAGCGCGTGTGGGCAATGCCGGTGTAGCCCGTCACCGCATCGCGCTGCACCTGCTCGGCCAGCTCGGCCACGCGCGAGGTGCTGCGTGCGCGCTGCGGGCCGGCCGTGGTGTGCACGGCCACGCCGCAGGAGTCATAGCCGCGGTACTCGAGCCGCTGCAGACCCTGCACCAGGACCGGGACGATGTTTTGCTGGGAAACGGCGCCGACGATGCCACACATGGATGTTCACTCC
>JAYNNS010000044.1:4795-13199 GCA_038112835.1 Curvibacter sp.
TGCACCGTGCACCTGAATGCAATGGCGCGATGGTAGAGGCCGCGAAGAAAAATATCTCATTGATTTTTCACGAAAACTGAACTTTAATTCCATAAAAATCCAACAGAGTAGAAAAATTTCTTAATTAATAGTTTCATGGAATCATTGTCGATAGATAACACGGATCTGCAGTTGCTGGCCGCCCTGCAGCAAGACGCCAGCCTGAGCAACCAGGCCTTGGCGGCCCTGGCCCATATCTCGCCGCCCACCTGCCTGCGTCGCGTCAAGCGCCTGGTGGACAGCGGGCTGATCGAAAGGCAGGTGGCCCTGCTCAGCCCGGACAAACTGGCCCCCCTGGTGGGCCACGGCCTGACGGCCATCGTCGAGATCACGCTGGAACGCCAGGGCGAGGAGGCGCAGGCCGCCTTCGAGCAGCGCGTCGCTGCGGACGCCGCCGTACAGCAGTGCTACCGCGTCTCGCCCGGGCCGGACTTCGTGCTCGTGGTCCATGCGCGCGACATGCCGGACTACCTGGCGCTCGCGCAGCGCCTGTTCACCACCGACGCCAATGTGCGCAACGTCAAGAGCTACTTCAGCGTCAAGCGCAGCAAGTTCGGCACGCGCATCCCGCTGCCGGCGCGATTGCCGGACTGATCAGCCCGCCTGCAACAGCGTGAAGCTCACGCGGCAGCCGCCCTCGGGCGCGCCCTCGGCGCGGATGCTGCCGCCGTGGCGCTCGACGATCTTGCGCGCCATGGCCAGCCCCAGGCCCAGCCCTTCGTACTGGCTGGCACCGTGCAGGCGCTGGAAGACATGGAACAGCTTGTGCTGGCGCACCGGATCGAAGCCCACGCCGTTGTCGGCCACGGTATAGGTCACCCAACCCTCGGGTGCGGGCTCGGCGCGGATGGCAATCTCGGCCGGCACACGGCCGCGCGTGAACTTGAGGGCATTCGACAGCAGGTGCACGAAGAGCTGGCGCAGCAACGCCGCATCCCCGAACAGCACGGGCAACCCCTCCTGCACCTGCCAGGCAATGGGGCGCTGCGCACACTCGCCGGCGAGCTGGGCCTGCGCCTCGGCGATCAGCGCCGCCGCATCCAGCTCGCGCACCTGCAGTTCGGTGCGGTCGAGCTGGCTCCAGGCCATGAGGCCGTCGATCTGCTGGCCCAGCGTGCGCGAGGCGCCCTGCACGGTCTCCAGATAGCCGGCCGCTTCGCCCGGCAGCACCGGCCCCATCTCCTCGCGCAGCAGCACGGCATAGGACAGGATGTGGCGCAGGCTGGCGCGCAGGTCGTGCGAGACGGCGTAGGCGAAGTCACCCAGCGCGGCGCGCGCGGCGTAGAGCTCGGCCCGCAGGCGCTCGACCTCCTGGGCGTGGGCCGCGTCGTCGGGAGGCTGCTCGGTGCTCATGCCGTGCTTACTTCCTGCTCTTCTCGGGTCGCTTCCAGTTCGACAGGCTGACCTGCTTGGCACGGGCCACGGTCAGCACGCCGGGCGCCGTGTCCTTGGTGATGGTGGAGCCGCCGCCCACCGTGCCGCCGGCACCGATGGTCACGGGCGCGATCAGCACGCAGTTGCTGCCGATGTGCACGTCGGCCTCGATCACCGTGGTGTGCTTGTTGGCACCGTCATAGTTCGCGGTGATGCTGCCCGCGCCGTAGTTCACGCGCTCGCCCACCTGCGAGTCGCCGATGTAGGCCAGGTGGTTGGCCTTGGCGCCCCGGGCCAGCGTGGCGGCCTTGATCTCGACGAAGTTGCCGATGTGCACCTCCGCGCCCAGCTTGGCGCCGGGGCGCAGGCGCGCGTAGGGGCCGACCAGCGCGCCGGCACCGACCTCGATGCGGTCCCTGGCGCTGAAGCCGCCCTCGATGTGCGTGTAGGGATGGATCACCGCGCCCGCGGCGATGGTCGCGTTGGCGATGCTGCAGTGCGCGCCGATGCGCACGCCCTCGCCCAGTTCGACGCGACCCGAGAACACGCAGTTCACGTCGATCTCCACGTCCTGCGCGCAGACCAGCTCGCCGCGCACGACGAAGCGCGCCGGATCGGCCAGGCGCTCGCCCTGCTCCATCAGGCGGCGTGCGGCGCGCTGCTGGTAGGCCCGCTCGAGCTCGGCCAGCTGCACCGGGCTGTTGACGCCGGCCACCTGCAGCGCGTCGCCGATCTTGTGGCCGACCACGGGCAGCCCCTGGGCCACGGCGAACTTCACCACATCGGTCAGGTAGTACTCGCCCTGGGCGTTCTGGTTGTCCAGCCGGCCCAGCCAGGGCTTGAGCAGGCGCGCGGGCACGGCCATGATGCCGCTGTAGACCTCGCGGATCTCGCGCTGGGCCTCGGAGGCGTCCTTGTGCTCCACGATGGCCTGCACCGCGCCCGCGGCATCGCGCACGATGCGCCCATAGCCCGTGGGGTCATCGAAGGCGATGGTCAGCAGGGCCAGCTTGTCGCCGCCGCAGGCGGTGATCAGGGCCTCCAGGGTGTCCGTCCGGGTCAGCGGCACATCGCCCGAGAGCACCACCACGATGCCGTCGTCCGGCAGGGCCGGCACGGCCTGCTGCACCGCGTGGCCCGTGCCCAGCTGGGGCTCCTGGCGCACGAACTGCAGCATGCCACCGCCCGGGTGCACCACACCGGCCTCGACCTCGGCCGCGCCATGGCCCGTGATCACCACCACGCGCCGCGCATCCAGGCCCGCCGCGGTGTCGATCACGTGCTGCAGCAGCGCACGACCGGCCAGACGGTGCAATACTTTGGGCAGGCGGCTTTTCATGCGGGTGCCTTTGCCCGCGGCCATGATGACCACATCCACTGCCTGTCCGTTCTGCTTCATGCGTCTGCCTGTTCTGATGAAAAACATCGGGTTCCGCATTATCGGGGCCTTGCTGCTCGTTCTGCTCGCCGGCTGCAGCGCCCTGCAGACCGGCTACAACAACGCGCCGTCCCTGCTCTACTGGTGGCTGGACGGCTACGTCGACTTCAACGGCGAACAGGCCGATCCCGTGCGCGAGAGCCTGCTGTCCCTGCAGGCCTGGCACCGCCGCGAGGAACTGCCCGCCTATGCCGCGCTGCTGCAGCGCCTGCAGCAGGACGGTGCGCAGGACCTCACGCCGGCCCAGGCCTGCGCCCATCTGGGCCAGGTCCGCGGGCATCTGCAGCGCCTGGGCATGCAGAGCGCCATGACGCTCGCGCCGCTGGTGCCCACGCTGCAGCCGGAGCAGCTGCGCCACCTGGCGCGCCAGCTGGAGAAGCACGACCGGAAGTGGCGCGAGGAGTGGCTCGACGGCTCGCCCGAGGAGCTGCTGCAGCGCCGCCTCAAGCGCACCGTGAGCCGCTACGAGGATTTCTACGGGCGCCTGAGCGAGGCCCAGCGCGCCCTGCTGCGCCAGCGACTGCTGGAGGTGGGTTTCGACGCACGCCTGGCCTGGGCCGAGCGCCAGCGCCGCCAGCGCGACCTGCTGCGCGTGCTGCAGGAACACCGCCAGGGTGACCGGCCCGCCCATGTGGAGGCCGAGCTGCTGGCCTGGGTGCAGCGCAGCTTCGAGCCCCCGGATCCGGCAACACGCGCCTACCTGGGCCAGCTCTTCGAACAGGGCTGCCAGACCCTGGTTACCCTGCACAACAGCAGCAGCCCCGGGCAGCGCCGCCGGCTGGTGGACAAGCTGCAGGGCTATGAGACCGATCTGCGCGCCCTGGCCGCCGCGCGCTGAAGCCACCCCGCCCCTGACGCAGCCGAGCGGCTGCAGACTCAGCCCTGCAAGGCGGCCCACATGGCCTGGTCGCGCTCGGCGGTCCAGATGCGCGGGTGCTTGATGCCACTGGCCTCGTCGTAGGCGCGGCTCACGTCGAAAGGCAGGCAGTGCTCGTAGATGAAGACATGGCCGAAGATCGGGTCCATGGCCTTGCGGGTATGCGCCATGGCGGCCTTGAGGTCCATGCCCTGCGCCACGGCTTCCTGCGCCGCGCGGTACAGCGTCTGCACCCAGCGCTTGGTGTAGTCCAGCGACTTGTTCACGTTGGCGCGGCCCTTCATGGCCTCGCCGCGGCCCGGCACCAGGTACTCGGCATCGAGCGCGCGCAGGGCCTCCAGCGTGGCCGGCCACTCGGCCAGCTGGGCATCGCCCGTGTACACGCCGGCCTCGTACTCGACCAGATCGCCCGAGTACAGCACCCTCTCCTCCTCCACCCAGGCGATGGTGTCGCCACGCGTGTGGCCCGGGCCCGGGCTCCAGATCTGCACCACCACGCCGCCCAGGTTCAGGCTGAGCTTGCCTGGCACCTCGCCCTTCACGGGGTCGCCGCCGCCGATCACCAGGGTGGGCCAGGTCAGGCCAGGCACGGTCTCGGCATTGCGGAACAGGCGCGGGAAGCGCTCCATCTCGCTCTTCATGTCCTGCGCGCCGCGCTCGCGGATCAGCTCCAGCGTGCCCTGGCTGGCGATGATCTCGGTCGCGCCTTCGGCCCCGTAGGCATAGGCCCCCAGCACGCGCACCGCGTGGTAGTGCGTGAGCAGCACGTACTTGATGGGCAGGTCGCTGACGGTGCGGATCTTGGCGATCAGGTCCTGCGCCATGGCCGGGGTGGCGGTGGCGTCGCTGACCAGGATGAAGCGCTCGCCGATGATCACGCCCGAATTCGGGTCGCCTTCGGTGGTGTAGGCCCAGCAGTGCTTGCTCAGGCGTTCAAAGGTGGTTTTCTTGTCGCTCAGGTCTGCTTGCGAGGCGAAGGCTTTGCTCATGGCGACTCCTGGGGGGTGCTCGTCGGGGTTCAGATTCTACGCAGGCACCAGCGCGGTCCCGGCCCGTTCAGCCCAGGCCCGGCACCGGCCACACCACCCCGTTGTCGTTGAGGATGGCGTCCAGCGGCACGTCGTGCGGCTCGGGCTCGAATTCGTCGAGGTAGCCCACGGTATAGCCCAGCCCCACGGTGAAGGGCCGGGGCTGCAACGTGGCCAGGGTGCGGTCGTAGAAGCCGCCGCCATAGCCCAGGCGGTAGCCGCCAGGCCCGTAGCCCACGCAGGGCACGAAGAGCAGGGTGGGCACGATGATCTCGGTGTCCTTGGGCTTGGGGATGCCGTAGGCGTCCTCTTCCATGGGACAGCCCGGGTACCAGGCGTGGAAAG
Organism: Curvibacter sp.; assembly: GCA_038112835.1. Lineage (GTDB taxonomy): Bacteria > Pseudomonadota > Gammaproteobacteria > Burkholderiales > Burkholderiaceae_C > Hylemonella. The sequence goes on from JAYNNS010000044.1 coordinate 9,897, forward strand.
TCAGGGTCTTGTGCACCTTGTCGATCACCGGCAGGCCGATGCGCCGCGGCTGCGGCTGCTCCAGCAGCTCGCCGTCCTCCTTCCAGCGGTGCAGGGCCGGCAGGGGATCGAATTCGCCCTTGATGGGCCAGTACGCACCGATCACCAGGTCATTGCGCCCTACGAGCCAGATGCGCATCACCTGTTGCAAAAGCGCCGCACGCTGTAGGCGATCCGGCAGGTTCAGACGTTGTGTAATCAGTTGCTGACGCAGGGTTTTCTTCTCTTGCGCCCGTTTGGCTTCTGGAGTGTCCATAATTTCGCCATGCAGTTTCAAGTCATTCTGACATCCTTCGCCCTGAGCCTGATTCTGGCGACGCCGGCGGCAGCGGCGCCGGCCAAGGCCAAGGCGCGCGCCCAGCCCGGCCAGGATGCGCTCATCACCGACATGGCCGAGGCCTACAAGAAGCCGGACAGCCGGCGCCTGAGCGCCCTGCTGCCGCAGGTGCGCGGCCATGCGCTCGAACCCTGGGCCGCCTACTGGGAGCTCAGCGCCCGCCTGGACGAGGCCAAACCCGCCGAGATCGAGGCCTTCCTCGCCCGCTACGCCGGCAGCTACCAGGAGGACCGGCTGCGCAACGACTGGCTGCTGCTGCTGGGCAGGCGCCAGGACTGGGGCCGTTTCCAGGCCGAACACGCCAAGTTCCGCATGCAGGACGACCCGGAGGTGCGCTGCCATGCCCTGCACGCGGCCTACGTCACCCAGGGCGAGGATGTAGCCGCCCAGGTGCAGGAGCTCTGGCTGGCCCAGCGCGACGCGGACGAGGGCTGCGCCGCCGTGGCCGGGCGTCTGCTCAAGGACGACAAGCTCGACGCCATGGTGGCCTGGCGCCGCGCCCGCCTGGGCTTCGAATTCGACAAGCCGCGCATCGCCCAGCAGGCGGTGGGCCTGCTCAACCCCGACTGGGCCAATGGCCTGAACACGCTCTACGCCAACCCCAAGCGCTACCTGGACGACAAGCTCACGGCCTTCCGCCCCAAGACACGCGAATGGGTCACGCTGGCCATGATCCGCCTGGCCTCGGATGACCCCGAGGCCGCGGCCGAAGAACTCAACAAGCTGCGCTGGCGCGCCCAGCTCACGCAGGAGGAGCGCAGCTGGGTCTGGGGCGTGATCGGCAAGCGCGCCGCGCGCATGCTCTCGGACAAGGCCCTGGGCTACTACGCCCAGGGCGAGGACCGCCACATGCACAGCGACCACCTCGTGTGGCGGGTACGCGCCGCCCTGCGCGCCAACGACTGGCAGCAGGTGCACGACGGCATCGCCGCCATGAGCGAGGCCCAGCTGCGCGATCCGACCTGGATCTACTGGCGCGCCCGGGCCCTGCTGGCCCTGCAGGCCCCCAACGCCGAGCTGCGCGCACGTGCCCTGCTGCAGTCCATCGCCTCGCCGCGCGGCTTCTACGAGCAGCTGGCGCTGGAGGAACTGGGCCAGCGCGTCACGCCGCCGGCCCCGCCGGCGCCCCTGACCGAGGAAGAACTGCAGGCCGCCCGCGACAACGCGGGCCTGCAGCGCGCGCTGCAGGCCATCCGCATCGGCCTGCGCACGGAGGGCGTGCGCGAGTGGAACTACAGCACCAACCTGCACCAGCGCGGCGGCATGAGTGACCGCGAACTGCTGGCCGCCGCGGCCATCGCCTGCGAGCTGCAGGTCTGGGACCGCTGCATCAACGCCAGCGAGCGCACCCGCAGCGTCATGGACTACGCCCAGCGCTACCCCACGCCCTTCAAGCAGGAGGTCGAGCGCCGCGCCCAGCTCACGGGCCTGGAGCCGGCCTTCGTCTACGGCCTGATCCGCCAGGAAAGCCGTTTCATCCTCGAAGCCCGCTCCGGCGTGGGCGCGGCCGGCCTGATGCAGGTCATGCCGGCCACGGCGCGCTGGACCGCACGGCGCATCGGCATGCACAACTTCAAGCCTGGCCAGATCACCGAGCGCGAGACCAATATCGCCATCGGCACCGGCTACCTCAAGCTCGTGCTGGAGGCCTTCGACGGCTCCATGCCCCTGGCCGCGGCCGCCTACAACGCCGGGCCGAGCCGCTCCAAGCTCTGGCGCGGCCAGGCCGGTGCCCCGGTGCTCGAAGCCGCCATCTGGGCCGAGAACATCCCCTTCAGCGAGACGCGCGACTACGTCAAGAAGGTGCTGGCCAACACGGTCAACTACGCCGCCATGCTCACGGGCGAGCCGCAATCGCTCAAGGCGCGCCTGGGCTTCGTCGGCCCGCTGGGCGTGGACAAGCCCGAACCCGCTGAAGACCTGCCATGAAGCGTGTCCTGGTGCTCGGCGGCACCGGCTTCGTCGGTCGCCATGTCTGCGAACACCTGGCCCGCCAGGGCTGGGCGGTGACGGTGCCCACGCGCCGCGCCTCCCATGCCAGCGCGATCCAGCACCTGCCCGGCCTCACCGTCGTCGAAGCCGATGTGCACGACGAGGCGACGCTGCGCGGCCTGCTGGCCGGCCACGATGCGGTGGTCCACCTCGTGGCCATCCTGCACGGGCGCGAGGCCGATTTCCAGCGCACCCATGTCGCACTGCCCGACAAGCTTGCGCGCGCCTGCCTGGCCGCGGGCGTGCTGCGGCTCGTGCACATCAGCGCGCTCGGCGCCGATGCGGACAGCGCCGACACCGCGCCTTCGCGCTACCTGCGCAGCAAGAGCCGGGGCGAAGCCGCGCTAAAGGCCGCCGCTGCCCGGGGCCTGCAACTCACCGTGCTGCGCCCCAGCGTGATCTTCGGCGCCGACGACCGCTTTCTCAATCTCTTCGCCCGGCTGCAACGCAGCTTCCCCTGCGTGCCGCTGGCCGGGGCGAATGCCCGCTTCCAGCCGGTCTGGGTGGAAGACGTGGCCGAGGCCGTGGTGCGCTGCCTGCAGGACGGCCGCAGCATCGGCCAGACCTACGAACTCTGCGGGCCCGCCGTGCTGACGCTGCGCGAGCTCGTGCAACTGGCCGGGCGCGCCGCGGGCGTTCCCCGTCCGGTGTTCGCGCTGCCCACGGCCCTGGGCCGGCTGCAGGCGGCGCTCATGGAGCTCGCGCCGGGCGAACCGCTGATGAGCCGGGACAACCTCGACTCGATGAAGATAGACAACGTGGCCAGCGGGCGCCTGCCCGGCCTGGCCGCACTGGGCCTCACGCCGGCCGGGCCGGGCACCGTCGCCCCCGGCTACCTGGGCACGGGCGACCGGCTGCTCACCCTGCGCGAGCGCTACCGCCGTCGCTGACGGACGGCTAACATGGGGCCTCCCGCACGAGGAGGCCCCATGCTC
>JAYNNS010000045.1:0-11949 GCA_038112835.1 Curvibacter sp.
CACGCACCCGGCCACGCCGCAACGTGCCGAACGCCTCAAGGCCGGCACGCTGTGCCGCTGAGCGCGCCCTAGCCGTGGAACAGGCGCCCGCGCGCCGCCTGCGTGATCGCAGCCACGGCCGGGTGCTTGATGCGCCGCTCCACCGAGACCGCGTAGAACTCCTCGACCAGCTCCTCGTCGCCGCGACCGATGACCTCGACGCCGTAGTGCGCCACGGTCTCGTCCTCCAGCACGCTGGGTGACATGAAGACGCCGCGGCCCTCGCGTCCGAAGGCCGTCATCAGCGCACCGTCGTCGAACTCGCCCACGATGCGCGGCTGGATGCCCTGGCGCAGCAGCCAGGCGTCGAGCTCCTGCCGCACGGAAGAGGAAGCGCCCTGGATCAGCATGGGCGCGCCGTGCAGGCACTGCGGGAACGCCCCCTGCAGCTGGCTGCGCAGGGCCGGTGCACAGAAGAAGCTCATGCGCGAAGTACCCAGGGCGTGGTTGTAGGCCTTGACGCTGATGCGCCGCGTCAGCGGCTCGTCGGCGATCACCAGATCCAGCCGGTGCAGGGCCAGCTGCGCCAGCAGGTCGGGGAATTTGCCCTCCACCCCGATCAGGCGCACCGGCACCGTCAGGTCCATGGCCGGCTCGAGCAGGCGGTAGGCCACGGACTTGGCGACCGAATCGGCCACCCCGACGCGGAAATCGAGCACGCGCGGCCCGCTGCGCGGCTGGCGCAGCGCCGACTCGAGCTCGGCCCCCAGGGCAAAGATTTCGTCCGCATAACCCAGGGCCAGGCGCCCGTCATCGGTCAGCTCCAGCTGCCGGCCGCTCTTGCGAAACAGCTTGCGCCCCAGCCGTTCCTCTAGCAATTTGATCTGCCCGGAGAGCGTCTGAGGCGTTGTATGTAACTGCTCACCCGCGCGCAATATTCCGCCAGATCTTGCAGCTACCCAGAAATAATGCAGATGCTTGAAGTTCATGGGAACTCCTTTACTTCGATTATCTCGAAGTGATTTATTCAAAAATTCGAATTTACCGGAATATCGGATATCCCTAGAGTTTCGTGTGCGAGTGCTCTCCAGCATCCGCGCCACATCCGAGAAAGGAAAAGCCATGCGTCTCAGCGCCAAAAGCCGCTTTGCCGTCGCCGCCATGATCGACCTCGCCCTGCGCGAATCGGCCGGTCCCGTGCCCCTGAACTCCATCGGGCAAAGGCTGCAGATCTCCCTGTCCTACCTGGAGCAGCTGTTCAGCAAGCTGCGCCAGCAGGGCCTGGTGGAAAGCACCCGGGGCCCGGGCGGTGGCTACACCCTGGGCCGCAGCGCCCAGTTCATCAGCGTGGCCGACATCATCCGCGCCGTCGAAGGCCCGCGCGGCCTGCAGGCCGATGAGAACAACGAAGCCGGCGAGGCCGGCTGGCAGCTCACGCGCGAGCTCTGGAGCGGCCTCAACAGCCGCATGATGGAACACCTGGAGGGGATCAAGCTGCTGCAGCTCTGCGAGGAGCAGCGTGCCAAGGGCACCCCGGTGGAAGAGCGGCCGGCCCCTAGCCGGCGCGGCATCTTCAGCCAGCGCAAGCCCGAGCCGCCCCGGACCACGGCACCGAACTCGGTGTTCGCGCTGGCCAGCGTGCTGGCCGCCAAGTCCTGAGCCCGTTCGCTGGCAACAAGGCCGGAGCCGCCCCTGCGGCTCCGGCCGGAAGAAGTGTGAAGACGGCCTGTAAGCCGGATTCTGTGCACTGCGGTTGCCCGCAGCGTGACCGCCATTAATCTGGGCCGGGGGTCGCCCGCCCGGCTCGGTGCTACCTACCCGCCAGCTCCGCGGAGCCACATCAACGCTGGCCTATTTGGTATTGCTGCGCGTAGAGATTGCCCGTTTCACCCGCCTCCGGTTGCCCGGCGGCGACTCGTCTCTGTTGCTCTGATCCTCACCTCACGGTGGAGAGGTGTTACCTCCTACGCTGCCCTGTGCAGTCCGGACGTTCCTCCAGTGCCTGGTTTCCCAGCTTGCACCAGCGGCGGTCCGGCCGACTTCACACCGTCGATTATCCCAGCATGCGCGGCATCGTGCCGGCTGAGATAATCACGCGCTCTTCTGCTTGATCAACACGAGCCGAGCCCACCATGATCCGACTGACCGAACTCAAGCTCCCGCTGGCGCACGCACCCGAGGCCCTGCCCGCGCTGATCTGCAAGACGCTGGGCATCGCGCCAGGTGACCTGCGCCACCACACCGTCTACAAGCGCAGCTTCGACGCGCGCAAGGCCGAGCTGCTGCAGGTCTACATCGTCGACGTGACGCTCCCCCCGGAGCTCGAAACCCGCCTGCTGGCGCAGTTCGACCGGCATCCGCACATCGGCCCCAGCCCCGACCTCGTCTACCGCCCGCCCGTGCAGGCCCCGGCCGGCCTGCAGGAGCGGCCCGTGGTCGTGGGCTTCGGCCCCTGCGGCATCTTCGCGGCCCTGCTGCTGGCGCAGATGGGCTTGCGGCCCATCGTGCTGGAGCGCGGCAAGACCGTGCGCGAACGCACCCAGGACACCTGGGGCCTGTGGCGCAAGAAGGTGCTGCAACCCGAGTCGAACGTGCAGTTCGGCGAGGGCGGCGCGGGCACCTTCTCCGATGGCAAGCTCTACAGCCAGATCAAGGACCCGCGCCACCTGGGCCGCAAGGTCATGCAGGAGTTCGTGGACGCCGGCGCCCCGCCCGAGATCCTGGTCGAGGCGCATCCGCACATCGGCACCTTCAAGCTCGTCAAGGTGGTCGAGGGCATCCGCGCGCAGATCGAGGCCCTGGGCGGCGAGATCCGCTTCCAGCAGCGCGTGACCGATCTGCTGCTGGACGAGACACCGGATGGCGAACCGTCGCCGCCGGGCCGCTCCCCAGGCGACGATGGCCCCCTCGGGGGGCAGAGGCTACACGCAGTGAGCAAGCGCGCAGGCCAACAGCTGCGGGGCCTGCGGGTGCTGGACCAGGCCACGGGACAGACGCAGGAGCTGGCCGCGCGCCACGTGGTGCTGGCCCTGGGCCACAGCTCGCGCGATACCTTCAGCATGCTTTGGGACCGCGGCGTGGCCCTGGAGGCCAAGCCCTTCTCCATCGGCTTTCGCATCGAGCACCCGCAGGGCGTGATCGACCGCGCGCGCTGGGGCAAGTACGCGGGCCACCCCATGCTGGGCGCGGCCGACTACAAGCTGGTGCATCACGCGAAGAATGGCCGCGCGGTCTACAGCTTCTGCATGTGCCCGGGGGGCACCGTGGTGGCCGCCACCTCGGAGCCCGGGCGCGTGGTCACCAACGGCATGAGCCAGTACTCGCGCAACGAGCGCAATGCCAATGCCGGCATGGTGGTGGGCATCACGCCCGCCGACTACCCGGACGGCCAGGCGGTGGACGACTGGACGGCAGCCTTCGGCCCCGAGGACGGGCCGCGCTACGCGGCGCAGGCCGTGGCACTGGCGCGCCAGCAGCCGCCGCAGTTCCATCCGCTCGCCGGCATCGTGCTGCAGCGCCAGCTCGAATCCCGGGCCTATGCGCTCGGCGGCAGCAGCTACGAGGCCCCGGGCCAGCTCGTGGGCGACTTCATCGCCGGCCGGCCTTCGCAGGCCTTCGGCAGCGTGCTGCCCTCCTACAAGCCCGGCGTCAAGCTGGGCGACCTGCAGGCCGCCCTGCCCGCCTACGCTATCGAGGCCATGCGCGAAGCCTTACCGGTCTTCGGCCGCAAGATCAAGGGCTACGACATGGCCGACGCCGTGCTCACCGGGGTGGAGACGCGCACCTCCTCGCCCCTGCGCATCCCGCGCGGCGAGGACTTCCAGAGCCTGAACGTGCACGGCCTCTACCCGGCCGGCGAGGGCGCGGGCTATGCCGGCGGCATCCTGTCAGCCGGCGTGGACGGCATCAAGGTGGCCGAGGCCCTGGCCCAGGACCTGGCCGGCTGAAAACACGGCGCCTACCTGGGCGGCTGGGGCTTCTCCGGTGGCTTGGGCGGCGGCGGTGGGGGCCGGCGCAGGATGCGCGGCGGCGTATCGGTGCCCGGTGGCACCGGCAGCGCGTCGGCACCGCACAGGGCCCGGACGTTGGCACCGTAGACGGTGTAGGCGTAGCGCCCGGGCTCCATCTCGTTGTTCTTGCGGAAGTCGTTGTACTGGGCCCAGGCCTGCTCGCAGGTCTGGGGCGCCTGGGCCGCGGCCGTGCCGGCCAGGATGGCACCGAAGGATGTCAGCAGCAGGCTGCGGTAGGGTTTCATCAGGCCCCCGTGTTCTCGAAGTCCGGCGCGGTGTGCGCGGTCTGCAGCACATAGTCTGCCAGAGCCTGCGCCGCCATGGGCCGGGCGAAGTAAAAACCCTGGGCTTCGTGGCAGCCGAACTGGCGCAGCAGGGCCAGCGCGCCCGCATCCTCCACACCTTCGGCAAGGGTCTGCAGGCCCAGGCTGGCCGCCATCTGGATGATGGCGCGCACGATGGCCGCATCGTCCGGATTGCGCGCCAGGTCGCGCACGAAACCCTGGTCGAGCTTGAGCTTGTCCACATCGAAGCGTTTGAGGTAGGACAGGCTGGAGTAGCCGGTGCCGAAATCGTCGATCGACAGCTTCAGCCCGAGCTGCTTGAGCTGGCGCACCCGGGCCAGCACGACCTCGGCATCGTGGATCATGATGGACTCGGTCAGCTCCAGCTCCAGCAGGCGCGGATCGAAGCCCGTGCGCTGCAGCACCCGGGCGATGGCCGACGGCAGCTCGCCACGGCGCAACTGCACGGCCGACAGGTTGACCGCCATGACCAGCGGCGGCAGCCCCTGCGCACGCCAGGCCATGGCCTGGCGACAGGCCTCCTGCAGCACCCACTCGCCGATCGGCACGATGAGCCCGCCGTCCTCGGCCACGGGAATGAAGCGCGCAGGCGGGATCAGTCCCTCCTCGGGATGGCGCCAGCGCAGCAGGGCCTCGACGCCGACCACCCGGCCGCTGGCCAGCGCGATCTGCGGCTGGTAGTGCAGTTCGAACTCGCCCTGGGCCAGGGCGCGCCGCAGGCCGTTCTTGAGCCGCAGGTGCTCGACGGCCTCCACGTTCATCTGCTCGTCGAAGAAGCGGTAGTGGTTGCGCCCGGCGTCCTTGGCGCGGTACATGGCCGTGTCGGCCTTCTGCAGCAGGCTGTCGAAGTCGCGCCCGTCGTCGGGATAGAGCGCCACGCCGATCGAGGCCGAAGTCGCGAGCTCGTGCCCGTCGATGAGGAAGGGCTCCTGCAGCCGCTCGCGGATCTTGAGCAGCACGGGCACGATGGCCTCGGCGCCGCCGAGGTCCGAGAGCACGATGAGGAACTCGTCACCGCCCTGGCGGCTGATGGTGTCGGTGTCGCGCACGCAGTCGCTCAGGCGCGTCGCGATCTCCCGCAGCAAGGCATCGCCCACCGCATGGCCGAGTGAATCGTTGATGGTCTTGAAGTTGTCCAGGTCCAGGAACAGCAGGGCGAGCCGGCGCTGCGTGCGCTCGGCATGGGCCACGGCCTGGCTGAAGCGGTCCTGCAGCAGCAGGCGGTTGGGCAGGCCGGTCAGCACGTCGCGGTAGGCCAGGAACTCCACCTGGCGCTCAGCCGTCTTGCGCGCCGTGATGTCGGCAGCGATCGCCAGGTAGCCGTTGATGACGCCGCTGGCGTCACGCAGGGGCGCCAGCGTGGTGCTCAGGTCGAACAGCGTGCCGTCGGCCTTCTGCCGCTGCACCTCGACATCGAGGACACTCTCGCCCCCCAGCACCCGTTCGCGCAGCTCCGTGGTCTCGCGCTGCTTGGCCGCCGGCACGCTGGGCAACGGACGTCCGACGACCTCCCCGGCCTGCCAGCCGAACAGCTTCTCGGCCGCCGGATTCCAGGCCGTGACGATGCCTTCGCGGTCGCGCGTGTAGATGGCGAAGGGCGAGGAACCGATGATGGTCTGGTTCAGCTGCTTCTCGGCCTCCAGCGTGCGGTAGGCCTGCTCCAGCGCCTGCACGGCGACGGCCTGGCTGCGCCAGGAGCGGCGGATCAGCCAGGCCACGGCCAGACTGGTCAGCAGGAAAAGCACGGCCACGCCGACGGCCTTGCCCACCTCCTCGTGCCAGCCGGCCAGGTAGTCGTCCTCGGCCAGACCGATCACGAGGTACAGGCCGGTGCCCGTGATGCGGCGAAAGGACGAGGTGCGCTGCACCTGGTCGACGATGGAGCGCGCCTTGTACACCCCGCTGCGCACACCGCTGGCCACCCGCTGGCGCAGCTCGGGCGAGCCGAAGGGGCGCCCCACGGTCTCGCCGCCGCCCTCGGGCACGGGATGGCGCACGACCAGGCGGAACTGCGTATCGAACACCGTGAACGACCCCCGGGTGCCGAACTGCAGCGGCAGCAGGCGCGCGATGATATGGTGCAGCGGCAGCGAGCCCTGCACCACGCCCAGGAAGCGGCCATCGGGGGCGCGCAGGCCACGTGCCAGGTTGAGCACCCACTTGCCGCTCAGGCGCCCCTTGACGGGTTCGCCGACCACCAGGCCGGCGCCGGGCTCGTCGCGCAGGCGGATGAAATAGTCGCGGTCGGCGACATTGACACGGGTGCGCGGCGTGACGCCCGTGCCGTGCGTCAGGTCGCCCTGGGCGTCCACCACGCGCAGGCCGTCGAGCTCGGGCAGGCGCCGCAGCAGGTCCTCGATCAGGGCATTGATGCCCGTACCGCCGGGCGCACGCTGCACCTCGTCACCGACAGCCAGCAGGGCCAGGTCGATCACGCGCACGGAAGCGGCGATGTCCTGCTCCATGAGGTGGGAGAGGTTGTCCACCGTCACGAGCGCGCGCTCCTCGAAGCGCAGGCGGCTCTGCTGCAGGGACCAGGCGACGAAGCCGATCAGGACCAGATTGAGCAGCGCCACCGCCAGCCACAGGCGCAGCAGGAAGCCACGGGCAGCGGACTTCGCGCGCAGGGGCGCAGGGGCGGCGGGCGTCATGAGGACAGTGAGACGCGCTGTTCCGACCAGCGCGTGCGCCCATTGTGGGCGTGCGCCCAGCCCCGCGCAAGCCCAAAGAAAAGGCCCCGGGGCAGGGTTTGCCCGCGGGGCCTGGACGTGACAGGAGGGGGATCAGCCCTGCATGTTCTGCAGCGCGGCGATGCGCTCCTCGATCGGGGGGTGCGTCGAGAACAGCTTGCCGATGCCGCCGGCGATGCCCATGGCGGCCATGCTCTTGGGCAGCTCGGCCGTGTGCAGGCCGCCCAGGCGGGCCAGGGCGTTGATCATGGGCTGGCGCCGGCCCATCAGCTGGGCGGCGCCGGCATCGGCGCGGAACTCGCGCTGGCGCGAGAACCAGGCCACGATGATGGCGGCCAGGAAGCCCAGAATGATGTCCATCACGATGGTGGTGACGAAGTAGCCGATGCCGGGGCCGGAGCTCTCGGAATCGCCCTTGCGCAGGAAACTGTCCACGGCGTAGCCGACCACGCGGCTGATGAAGACCACGAAGGTGTTCATCACGCCCTGGATCAGGGTCATGGTGACCATGTCGCCGTTGGCGATGTGCGCGACCTCGTGGCCGATGACGGCCTCGACCTCCTCGCGCGTCATGTTGCGCAACAGGCCGGTGGACACGGCCACCAGGGCCGAGTTCTTGAAGGCGCCGGTCGCGAAGGCGTTCGGGTCGCCTTCGAAGATGCCGACCTCGGGCATGCCGATGCCGGCCTGGTCGGCGAACTTGCGCACGGTGTTGACGATCCAGGCCTCATCGGGCGTCTGTGGCTGCTCGATGATCTGCACGCCCGCGCTCCACTTGGCCACGGGCTTGCTGATCAGCAGCGAGATGAAGGCGCCGCCGAAGCCCATGATGAGGGCGAAGCCCAGCAGCGCGCCCAGGTTCAGGCCGTTGGCGGTCAGGAAGCGGTTGACGCCCAGCAGGCTGGCCACGATGCCCAGCACGACCACCACAGCGAGGTTGGTCAGGACGAACAGGATGATGCGTTTCATGGTTTCCTTCAGGAACAGTCCGACACAGTGGGACCGATGGCGCGAATGGTAAGGGCGAAAAGGCCGAAATCAAGCGCGCGGCTGCATTTCCCACTGCCGGCTGTAGCGAAATGCCCCTCAGGGCACAGGCGCCGGCGTGCGGCGCGGCCGGAACACCTGCGCATCGTCATAGAAGGCGGGGCTTTCGTTGGCCGGCCACCAGCCGGGGACGCCGAGCACAGGCAGGGGCTGGAAGGGCTTGCGCGCCAGCGCTTCCCCCGCCAGATCGCCTGCCAGCCAGCCATCGAGCGCTGCGGGCGCCACTCCCAGCGGCACGCGGTAGACGTGGGCCGTGATGTCCTTGCGCGGCTGTACGAGCTTTTCGATCAGCGCATGGCCGAACAGCGTCACGCGGGCCGCGCGCCAGAGCGGGCGCAGGTCCACGAACAGGCGCCGCCAGTCGCGCGCTTGCAGCGCGGCCCAGAGGGCGTCCGGCGCCTGCAGCAGGGCCGCGTTTTCGTCGAAGAGCGTCAGCGCGTCGCGCAGCGGCCCGCGTACCGGCCGGATCCCGTCCGCCGCGATGACCGCGGCCTGCAGCTGGTTGAGCCGGCGCTTGGTCTGCGGGAACTGCAGCCAGATCAGGCCGTTGAAGAAATCGTGCAGGCCCTCGCGCGTAGGCACCTGGCCGGTCTCGAAAATGAAGCGCTCGTAGGCCATGCCGGCCGGCAGCAGGCCCTGCGGCACGAAGCGCACCGGGCCACCGGCCCCGTCGAGCACCTCGGCGCTGCGGCGGCGGCCGTACACGGCCTGCGCCAGCGGCTCGCCGGTGGGACGAAGCGGCGCCAGCCAGGGCGCGCGCCAGTCGATCAGCTCGACACCAGGCGCCACGGCAGGACCTCGCCCGCGCGCAAGGGCTTGAGCTCGGCATCGCCGAAGGCAAAGCTCTCGGGCGGTGTCCAGCTCTCGCGCCGCAGGGTGATGGTGCCGGCATTGCGCGGCAGGCCGTAGAAGTCGGCGCCGTGGAAGCTGGCGAAGCCCTCGAGCCGGTCGAGCCGGCCCGCGGCGTCGAAGGCCTCGGCATACATCTCGATGGCCGCGTGCGCGGTGTAGCAACCGGCGCAGCCGGTGGCGTGTTCCTTCAGATGGGCCGGGTGCGGCGCGCTGTCGGTGCCCAGGAAGAACTTGGGGCTGCCGCTGGTGGCGGCGGCCACCAGGGCCTGCCGGTGCACCTCGCGCTTGAGCACGGGCAGGCAGTAGTAGTGCGGGCGGATGCCACCGGTGAAGATGGCGTTGCGGTTGTAGAGCAGGTGGTGCGCGGTGATGGTGGCGCCGGTGTACGGATCGCTTTCCATCACGTACTGCGCGGCTTCTTTCGTGGTGATGTGCTCGAACACGATCTTGAGCTCGGGGAAGTCGCGGCGCAGGGGCTGGAGCTGCTGCTCGATGAAGACGGCCTCGCGGTCGAAAAGATCGATCTCGGGACTGGTGACCTCGCCGTGCACCAGCAGCAGCAGGCCTTCGCGCTGCATGGCCTCCAGCGTCTTGTAGGTCTTGCGGATGTCGGTCACGCCGGCATCGCTGTTGGTCGTGGCACCGGCGGGGTAAAGCTTGCAGGCCACCACGCCGCTGGCCTTGGCGCGCTCGATCTCCTCGGGCGGCAGGTTGTCCGTCAGGTAGAGCGTCATCAGCGGCTCGAAGTCCAGGCCCGCGGGCACGGCGGCGCGGATGCGCGCGCGGTAGTGCGCGGCCGCGTTGGCCGTGGTCACCGGCGGCTTGAGGTTGGGCATGATGATGGCGCGGCCGAACTGGCGCGCCGTGTGCGGCACCACGGCGGCCAGGGCGGCGCCGTCGCGCACGTGCAGATGCCAGTCGTCGGGTCGGGTGAGGGTCAGCGTGTCCATGGCGTGATTGTCGCACCCCGCCCCGACGGGGGCCCGCTACAGCAGGTAGTCGCCGCTGGCCTCGGGCTGGTAGAGGATGCGCACCAGGCGCAGCGCATGCTGGCGGCCGTCGGGTGTGCACCAGATGGCCGTTTCGCCCTCCTCCAGGCCCAGCAGGCTGGTGCCCGCCGGGGACAGCACGGAAAGCCGGCCGCGGGCCGGATCGGCGTCGATGGGATAGCTCAGGGTCAGTTCCTGGCGTGCGCCGCTGGTCGGGTCTTCGACCAGCAGGTGGCTGTGCATGGTGACCACCTGCGCGGGCAGGTCACGCGGGGCCAGCAGCTCGGCGCCCGCCAGCAGTTCACGCAGGGACTCGGGGACGCCGCGCTGCGGCAGCAGACGGAGGATGCGGGCATGGTCCAGCTCGCTCAGCAGGCGGGCCGTGTTGGAAAGAGACATGGAAAGCTCCGGAAGGGGCCCGGGCGAAACGGGCCAGGCGGCGCCTGGGGCGGCCCGGTGATCCAGTGTCGGCGCGAAAAGGGAGGGGGTGGATCGCCGGGCTCAGGACTCTGCCTGCGGCAGCAGGCAGGGCGTCCAGGCACGCGCATGCGGCGCCTGCACGGGGCAGGCGCGCCAGGAAGACATGCGGACGGCGCGGAACATGGGGCTGATTGTAGGCCGACCCGGGGCCGGCTGGCAGCGCCTCAGTGCTGCAGGATCTTGGCGAGGAAGTCCTTGGTCCGCGGCTGGCGGTTCTCGGGGTGGCCAAAGAACTCGTCCTTGCTGCAGTCTTCCAGGATGCGGCCGCCGACGTCGATGAAGATCACGCGGCTGGCCACCTTGCGTGCAAAGCCCATCTCGTGCGTGACCACCATCATGGTCATGCCTTCCTTGGCCAGGGTCACCATCACGTCCAGCACCTCGCCCACCATCTCGGGGTCGAGCGCCGAGGTCGGCTCGTCGAAAAGCATGACGATGGGGTCCATGGACAGCGCGCGGGCGATCGCGACGCGCTGCTGCTGGCCACCCGAGAGCTGGCCCGGGAACTTGTCCTTGTGCGCCATCAGGCCCACGCGGTCCAGCATCTTGAGACCGCGAGCCTGGGCCTCGTCGAGGCTGCGGCCCAGCACCTTGACCTGGGCGATGGTGAGGTTCTCGGTCACGCTCAGGTGGGGAAAGAGCTCGAAGTGCTGGAACACCATGCCCACGCGGCTGCGCAGCTGCGGCAGATTGGTCTTGGGGTCGTGCAGGGGCACGCCGTCGACGAAGATCTCGCCCTGCTGGATGGGCTCCAGGCCGTTGACGGTCTTGATCAGCGTGGACTTGCCCGAGCCCGAGGGGCCGCAGACCACCACCACATCGCCCTTGGCGATGTTGACCGAGCAGTTGTTGAGCACCTGCACCGGGCCATACCATTTGGATACGTTCTTGATTTCAATCATCTTGGACTCCTAGCGCACGATGGCAATGCGGGCCTGCAGGCGCTTGACGCTCCAGGACAGCGCAAAGCAGATCACGAAATACACGACGGCGGCCAGCAGGTAGGCCTCCTCGGGCCGGCCGTAGATCTTGCCGGCGTTGGTGAAGCCCTTGAGCAGGTCATACGCGCCGATGGCGTAGACCAGCGAGGTGTCCTGGAACAGGATGATGGTCTGCGTCAGCAGCACGGGCAGCATGTTGCGGAAGGCCTGCGGCAGCACGACGAGGCGCATGTTCTGCGCATAGCTCATGCCCAGGGCCTGGCCCGCGAAGACCTGGCCGCGCGGGATGGACTGGATGCCCGCGCGCATGATCTCGCTGAAGTAGGCCGCCTCGAAGGCGATGAAGGTGATGATGGCCGAGACCTCGGCGCCGATGGGCTTGCCGATGATGAAGGGAATCAGCAGGAAGAACCACAGGATCACCATCACCAGCGGGATGGAGCGCATGCCGTTGACGTAGATGGCCGCCGGCAGGTCCAGCCACTTGCGCCCCGACAGGCGCATCAGCGCGAGCAGGGTGCCGAAGAAGATGCCGCCGGCCGTGGCGATCAGCGTGAGCTTGACGCTGAACCACAAGCCACCCAGCACGAACTTGCTGATGATGTCCCAGCTCAGGAAAGTGAGATCAAGATTCAGCATGTCACACCTCCCTGATG
>JAYNNS010000045.1:11959-13106 GCA_038112835.1 Curvibacter sp.
GGCACGCGCGTTGGTGGTCAGAGTTGTCACGTCGATGGCGCTTTCACGTTGAGCAAAGCTTGGACCGCAAGAAGCGATTGAAGCAGGGAACGCCGTGGAACCGGCTTGGCCGGGCCACTGGCGTTGCCCCCTGCAAGGGGGTAGCGGAGCGACACGTAGTGCGCGAAGCTTGGGGGTGTGCCATATCAATGCCCCCCGCCCGTGCCGCCGGCCACGATGAAGCCCGGCACCTGCACCTTCTTCTCGACGAAGGCGAAGATGCGGTTCACGGCCAGCGCCGACAGCATGTACAGGCCGGTCACGGCCAGGTAGATCTCGATGCCGCGCGAGGTCTCCTCCTGCGCCTGCATGGCGAACATGGTGAGCTCGGCAATCGACACGGCAAAGGCCGCGGCCGAGTTCTTCAGCAGGTTCATGGACTCGCTGGTCAGCGGCGGCAGGATGATGCGAAAGGCCATGGGCAGGATCACGTAGCGGTAGGCCTGGGCCTGGGTGAAGCCCATGGCCAGGGCCGCGTAGCGCTGGCCGCGCGGCAGGGCCTGGATGCCCGCGCGCACTTGCTCGGCGATCCGTGCCGAGGTGAAAAAGCCCAGGCCGAAGACCACGAGCACGAAGCCCGGCACCTGCTGGAAGACCGGGAAGACCTTGGGCACCACGAAGTACCACAGGAAGATCTGCACCAGCAGCGGGATGTTGCGGAACAGCTCCACCCAGGCCGTGGCCAGGCGCACCAGCCAAGGGCTGCCCGGCAGGGTGCGCAGCGTGCCCATGAGCGCGCCCATGAGCATGGCGACCACCCAGGAGCAGCCGGCCACCGCGAGCGTCCAGCCCCAGGCGTCGATCATCCATTCGAGGTAGGTGCGGCCGCTGCCGTCGTCGTTGAGGAAGACCTGCCAGTCCCAGTTCATGTGTCGTCTCCGTCCAGTCGCCGGTCACGGCAAGCAAAAACCCCGCCCGGGAGTGAACCGGAGCGGGGTGCTGCCGACATGGGGCGATACCGCCTTACTTCCGGGCGTAGTCTTCCATGGGCTTGTCGTTCGGAGCCGCCCAGGCACCCCTGGTGCTGTCGCTCAGGGCCAGGCCGACCCTGACATTCTTGGGCGGGATGGGCTGCAGGAACCACTTGTCGTAGATCCGGGCCAGCTCA
>JAYNNS010000046.1:0-12899 GCA_038112835.1 Curvibacter sp.
GCTTGGCCTCGACATAGAACGCCGCGCTCTGGTGCGGGTTCTCGCCGTAGCGCAGGTCCTGCAGCTTGACGAAGCTGCTGTTGGACTGGCCCGAAAAGGACAGCAGGGTCGGGGCGCCGCCCGCGATGCCGGCCTCGACATCCACCGAGGACAGGTAGTTGCTGATGGCCGCGTCGTACTGGCTGATGCGGTTGAAGGCCGCCACGGACAGCGCGAAGCGCAGCGGGTCCGAGAGCCGGCCATTCGCCTTGAGCTCGGCCAGCACGGCGGGGTACTGCGAGGCGTCGGTCAGCACGCCCACGTCCTTCCAGTTCTTGGCCGCACTGCGCACCATGGCCGGGCCGCCGATGTCGATGTTCTCGATCGCGTCCTCCAGCGTGCAGCCGGGCTTGGCCACCGTGGCCTCGAAGGGGTAGAGGTTGACCACGAGCAGGTCGATCGTATCGATGCCGTGCGTCTGGAGCGCAGCCATGTGCGCGGGCACATCGCGGCGCGCCAGCAGGCCGCCGTGCACCTTGGGATGCAGGGTCTTGACGCGGCCGTCGAGCATCTCGGGAAAGGCCGTGACCTCGGCCACCTCGGTCACGGGCAGCTGGGCGTCGGCCAGCAGCTTGGCGGTGCCGCCGGTGGAGATGAGCTTGATGCCCAGCGCGTGCAGGGCCCGGGCGAATTCGACGATGCCGGTCTTGTCGGAGACGGAGAGTAGTGCGTTCATTCTTGTGTTCGATCGGTGCAGGTCAGGGCCCGAGGCCTGGCCCGCAAGGTTTATTTCAGAAGCTTGTGCTCGACCAGTTTCTTGCGCAGGGTGTTGCGGTTCAGGCCCAGCCAGAGCGCGGCGCGCGACTGGTTCTGCTCGGCCTGCTGCATCACCACCTCGAGCAGAGGTTTCTCGATGATGCGCACCAGCATGTCGTACATGCCGTCGGGTTCGGTGCCGCGCAAGTCCTTGAAGTAGCCTTCCAGGCTGTTGCGCACGCACTCCTCGATCTGTCTCTTGCTCATGCGGTCAGCTCCATTTCTTCTTCCCTGTGCATCGCAGCCGCTGCCGCCGGCAGGCGGTCCATGCGGACTCCGAGTTCGTCAAAAAAATCCGCCACGGCCTGCAGCTGCACCCGGGCCTCGTCGAGCCCGTTCATGCGTGCGCGGAAGGCCTCGCCACCAGGCAGCGCGCGCACATACCAGCCGATGTGCTTGCGCGCGCTGCGCACGCCTGTGTACTCACCATAGAGCGCGTAATGGTCTTCCAGGTGTTCGAGCAGCAGGCGGCGCACCTCCACCACCAGCGGCGGCGCCAGTGGCTCGCCCGTGGCCAGGTAATGGGCGATCTCGCGAAAGATCCAGGGCCGCCCCTGGGCTGCGCGGCCGATCATCAACGCGTCGGCGCCGGTGGCGCGCAGCACGGCCTGCGCCTTCTCGGGCGAGTCGATGTCGCCGTTGGCGACGACCGGGATGCGCAGCGCGGCCTTGACGGCCGCGATGGTCTCGTACTCCGCCGCGCCCTTGTAGCCCTGCCCGCGCGTGCGGCCATGCACCGTGACCATCTGCACGCCGGCGCGCTCGGCGGCGCGCGCGATGGTCAGGGCGTTCTTTTCGGTCTGGCACCAGCCGGTGCGCATCTTGAGCGTGACCGGCACACCGTGCGGCGCACAGGCATCGACCACGGCCTGCACGATCTGGAGCGCCAGCGCCTCGTCCTGCATCAAGGCCGAACCGGCCCACTTGTTGCAGACCTTCTTGGCCGGGCAGCCCATGTTGATGTCGATGATCTGCGCGCCGCGGGCTATGTTGTAGACGGCAGCCTCGGCCATCATGGGCGCGTCGGTGCCCGCGATCTGCACGGCAATCGGCCCGGCCTCGCCCGCGTGGTTGGCACGGCGCGAGGTCTTGAGGCTGTTCCACAGGTCCTTGCGCGAGGTCACCATCTCGCTCACCGCATAGCCCGCCCCTAGCGCCTTGCACAGCTGGCGGAACGGCCGGTCGGTAACGCCCGCCATCGGGGCGACGAACAGGGAGTTCGGCAGTTCGAACGAACCGATGCGCATGGATGCAAAGAGGTGGTGACAGCCAGAAAAAATGCTGCGGCCTGGGATCAGGCTGCAGCCGGGCCGCGTATTCTAGCTGCACAAAATTTCAGCAATTGAAATAGTGCACCATGGCATGCGCCGGCCTGCCTATACTGCCTACGCTATGGAGTCCTGGCTCACCCAAGTGCTGACACTATTGGCCCTGCCCGAATACGGTCTGAGCACGCTGTTCCTGATTGCTTTTGTCTCCGCCACCCTGCTGCCCATGGGTTCGGAACCGGCCCTGTTCGGCCTGCTCAAGCTCAATCCCGAACTCTTCTGGCCTGCCGTGTTCGTCGCGACGGCAGGCAACACGCTGGGCGGCGCCGTGAGCTGGGCCATGGGCTGGGGCTCGCACCGCCTGGTGGACAAGGTCCGCCACTCGAACACCCACCTGCGCGCCCTCGACTGGCTGGAGCGCATCGGCCCCCGGGCCTGCCTGCTGAGCTGGCTGCCCGGCGTGGGCGACCCGCTGTGCGCCGTGGCCGGCTGGTTGCGCCTGCCCTTCTGGCCCTGCCTGCTCTACATGGCCATCGGCAAGTTCGCGCGCTACGTCACGATGACGGCGGTGCTGCTCTGGCTCTTCCCGGGCGGGATCAGCCTCTAGTCCTGCGCAGCTTGCGCCACAGCGGCGGCAGCACCAGCAGCGTCACGGACACGGCCATCAGCGTGCCCGACAGCGGACGCGTGAAGAAGGTGAACCAGTCGCCCTGGCTGATGGTCAGGGCCTGGCGCATGGACTGCTCGGCCATGGGCGCAAGGATCATCCCCACGATCAGCGGCGCGGCCGGGAAATCGAAACGCCGCATCACGAAGCCGATCAGGCCGAAGAAGAACAGCAGGCCCACGTTGAAGACCGAGTTGCCGGCGCCATAGACCCCGGCGGTCGAGATCACGATGATGCCCGCGTAGAGCCAGGGCGGCGGGATCTTGAGCAGCTTGACCCACAGGCCCACCAGCGGCAGGTTGAGCACCAGCAGGATCACGTTGCCGATGTAGAGGCTGGCGATCAGCGTCCAGACCAGCGCCCCCTGCTGGGTGAACAGCTGCGGCCCGGTCTGGATGCCATAGCCCTCGAACGCCGAGAGCATGATGGCTGCGGTGGCCGAAGTGGGGATGCCCAGCGTGAGCAGGGGCATGAGCACGCCGGCAGCAGCGGCGTTGTTGGCCGCCTCGGGACCGGCCACGCCCTCGATGGCCCCGTGGCCGAACTCCTCCGGATGCTTGCTCAGCTTCTTCTCGGTGTAGTAGGACAGCATGGTGGGCAGCTCGGCGCCGCCCGCGGGCATGGCGCCGATGGGAAAGCCGTAGAGCGCGCCGCGGATCCAGGCCTTCCAGGAGCGCGCCCAGTCCTGCGCGCTCAGCCACAGGCTGCCCGACATCCGCATCACCTCGCCGCCGCGCGACTCGCGCCCCTGCCAGGCCAGGTAGAGCGCCTCGCCCACGGCGAACAGGCCCACCGCGACCACCGTCACCTCCAGCCCGTCCAGCAGTTCGGGCCGCCCGAAGGTGAAACGTGGCTGACCGGTCTGCAGGTCGATGCCCACCAGGCCGCACAACAGCCCCGCGAACAGGCTCAGCAGACCGCGCAGCACCGAACTGCCCAGCACCGCCGACACCGCCACCAGCGAGAGCACCATGAGGCTGAAGTATTCCGCCGGCCCGAAGGCCAGGGCCGCCTCCACCACCCAGGGCGCGAAGAAGGTCAGCGCCAGCGTGCCGATGGTGCCGGCCACGAAGCTGCCGATGGCCGCCGTGGCCAGCGCCTGCCCGGCACGGCCGCGCCGCGCCATCTTGTTGCCCTCCAGCGCCGTCACCACCGCCCCCGATTCACCGGGCGTGTTGAGCAGGATGGAGGTGGTGGAGCCGCCATAGGCCGCGCCGTAGTAGATGCCCGCGAACATCACGAACATGCTGGTCGCCGGCACCTGGTAGGTCAGCGGCAGCAGCAGGGCGATGGTCAGCGCCGGGCTGATGCCGGGCAGCACGCCCACCAGCGTCCCCAGCAGGCAGCCCGCCAGGCCCCAGAGCAGGGTGATGGGTTGCAGGGCGTTGGCGAAACCGCCCAGCAGGGCCTCGAATCCGTGCATGATTTCTCCGCAGTATCAGAACGTCAGAAGGGCCAGTTCAGGGCCGGCCCCAGGCCCACGCCCAGCAGGCGGGCAAAGACAAACCAGAAGATGCCGGCGATGGCGCCGCAGATCAGCGCCGAACGCCAGCCCAGCGGCGCGTCGAAGGCGCGCGCCACCCCCATGCCGCACAGCGTGCCGGGGATGACGAAGCCCAAGGGCTGCACCAGGGCGATGAAGACCACGCCACCGCCGAGCAGGAAGAACAGGCGGCCCCTGCTGCCCGGCAGGGGGGCCTGGCCCTCGGCCAGGCTCTCGTCCACCTGCCGGCCACGCCAGGCGCTCCAGGCATAGAGCAGGGCCAGCAGGCCCAGGCCCGCCACGATCACGCCCGGCGCCAGCACCGGCCCGACCACCATCTGCATCAGCGATTCGGGAATCACCGTCACCTGCCAGGCCGCCACCGCGGCGATGGCGACCAGCAGGCCCGCAAGCATCAGGGGCGTCATCGCGAGGCCCTCCGCGCCACGCGCTGCGGGATGAGCGCTTCGGAACGGCCGTGCGCGCTCACTGGACAGGCCCTCCGCGCTACGCGCTGCGGGATGAGCGCTTCGGAACGGCCGTGCGCGCTCATGCCAGCCCCAGTTCCTTCATGACCTCTTCGGTGTCACGGATGTTGGCCTCGATCTCGCGCTCGAAGGGACGTTCGGCCAGGAATACGTCGGTCCACTTGCGGGTCTCGAGTTCCTTGCGCCAGGCCTCGGAGGCGTTCACCCGGGTCATGAACTCCACCAGCAGATCCGTCTGCGCCGCGTTGATGCCGGGCGGCGCGAACACGCCGCGCCAGTTGGCCGCCGTCACGCGCACGCCCAGTTCCGTCAGCGTGGGCACGTCCACGCCCGGGATGCGCTTGTTGCCCGAGACGGCCAGCGGGATCAGGCGCCCGGCCTTGATCTGCTCCTCGAACTCCGAGTAGCCCGAGATGCCCGCCACCACCTGGGCGCCCAGCAAGGCCGCGTTGGCCTGGCCACCGCCCGAGAAAGCCACATAGGCTGCCTCGCGCGGGTTACGACCCAGCGCGCGGATGATCAGCCCGAGCAGCACGTGGTCGGTGCCGCCAGCGCTGCCGCCAGCCACCGAGACCGCCTTGGGGTTGGCCTTGAAGGCCGCTTCCAGATCCTTCCAGGTCTTGATCTTGCCGGCCGCGGGCACGGCCACCACACCGGCCTCTTCGGTCAGGCGCGCGATCGGCGTGACGTTGCGCATGGTCACCGGGCTCTTGTTGGCAATCGCCGCGCCCACCATGACCGAGCCGCCCACCATCAGGCTGTTGCCCTGGCCCTTGCGCTGGTTCACATAGCGCGGCAGGCCCACCATGCCGCCGGCACCGGCGACGTTCTCGAAAGGCATGTTGCCCACCAGGCCCGCGGCCTTGGCCGCACGCTCGATGGCGCGCGCCGTGCCGTCCCAGCCGCCGCCGGGCGCCGCCGGCACGAACATGTTCAGGGTCTCGAACAGGGGCTTGCCCTGGGCCCAGGCCGGCAGGGCCAGGGCGGCACCTGCCGCTGCGCCCAGGCGCATGAATTCACGCTTGTTCATTTCCATGGTCATCTCCTGTGTAAGATCGAATGCGGCCTGTAGCCTGCTCCCGGATTCTGCTCAGCGGCCCCGCCGCCGGCTTTCAGGCGGCTGTCAAAGCACCCCCGTGAATACCCTAGGTCCGCATCTCCTGCTGGTCGAAGACACGCCCGACCTGGCCCTCTGGCTGGGCACCGCCCTGCGCCAGGCCGGCATGCGCATGAGCTTCGCGCGCGACGGCCACGAAGCCCTGGCCCAGCTGCCGCCGGGTCATGGGCTGGACGCCGTACTGCTGGACCTGCAGCTGCCCGGCCCCGACGGCCTGACCGTGCTGCAGACCCTGCGCGAGCGCGGCGACCCGGTCCCGGTGCTGGTGCTCACCGCCCGCGCCAGCGTCCCCGACCGCGTGCTGGGCCTGAACCTCGGTGCCGACGACTACCTGCCCAAGCCCTTCGACCTCAGTGAACTCGAGGCCCGGCTGCAGGCCCTGCTGCGCCGCCCCGGCCGCACCCGCAACACCCGCCTGCGTCTGGGCCCGCTGGAGATGGACCGCGACTCGGGCCAGGTCAGCGTGCACGACCAGCCGCTGGCCCTGACCCCGCGCGAAGCGGCCGCCCTGCGCGTGCTGCTGGAAAAGGCACGCCAGACCGTCAACAAGGACGAGCTGCACCACGCCGTCTTCGGCGACGAGGCCGTGGAGCGGGAGGCCGTGGAGGTGCTGATCCACCGCCTGCGCAAGAAGCTCGAGACCAGCCCCACCCCGCCGGGGCAAGCCGGGGCACCGGTCGTGCACACCGTCCGTGGCCTGGGCTACCTGCTCATGCCCGCAGCCCCGCAAGCCCGCTGAGATGGCGCAAACAGTCGCTTCGCTGCGCACCCGGCTGCTGGGCTGGATCCTGCTGCCGCTGGCGGGGCTGATCAGCATCAACGCCTGGGTGGCCTACGGCAACGCCGTGGAGGCCAGCAACGAGGCCTACGACCGCGCGCTCTACCTGGCCAGCCGGGCCCTGGCCGAGGAACTGGTGTGGCGTCGGGGGGCCCTGCAGGTCAATGTGCTGCGCGCGGCCGGCTACCTGCTGGAGAACCACACCGGCTCCCGCCTCTACTACCGCGTGGCGGATGCGGCCGGCCAGCATCTGGCCGGGGACCCCGCCCTGCCCGCGCCCCACGCCGGGCCGGCGGCCAGCGTGCGCTACCACGCCCTGGTGCAGTTCGAGGACGGCGAACTGCGGGGGCGCCCCGTACGCCTGGCCCACCTGACCCATGTGCTGGAGGATGAACACGAGCAGCCCCATATCCTCAAGATCAGCGTGGCCGAAACCCTGGAGACGCGCCAGCAGATGGTGCGCCAGCAGCTGCGCGAGACCCTGCTGAGCCAGGGCCTGCTGCTGCTGGCCGCGGCCGGGCTGGTGATCGTGGGCGTGCAGCGCGGCATCCGGCCGCTGGAACACTTCCGCCAGCGCCTGGCCGCGCGCAGCGACGACGACTTCTCCCCCATCGCCCCGCCCGGCCTGCCGCGCGAGCTGCACCCCCTGGTGGGCACGCTCAACGGCTACCTGGCACGCCTGGGCCGCCTGATCGACATCCGCAAGCGCTTCCTCGACAACGCGGCACACCAGCTGCGCACGCCACTGACCGTGCTCAAGACCCAGCTGGCCCTGGCCGAACGCGAACCCGCCGCCCTGGCCGCCGCGCGGCGCACGACCGACGACGCCGTGCGCCTGACCGAGCAGCTGCTGGCCATGACGCGTGCGGAACACGCCGGCGCACTGCCTGCCGGCCCGGCAGGGGAGACGGTGGACCTGCCGGCCCTGGCCCGGCAGGTCACGCAGGAGTATCTGCCGCGCGCCCTGCAGCAGGGTCACGATCTCGGCTTCGAAGCACTGGTGCAGGACTGCCGGGTGCCGGGCACGGCCGGGCTGCTGCACGATGCCCTGGGCAACCTGATCGACAACGCCCTGCACCACACCCCGGCCGGCACGCGCATCACCGTGCGCGTCGGGCCACACTGGGTGGAGGTGGAGGACAACGGGCCGGGCATCGCCGCGGAGCACCAGGCCCATGTCTTCGAGCGCTTCTACCGCGCCGCGCCGGCCTCGGTGCGCGGCAGCGGCCTGGGCCTGGCCATCGCGCGCGAGATCGCGCAGCAGCAGGGCGCCACGCTGACACTGCGCCACCCCGCCGCCGGCACGACCGGGGCCATCTTCAGGATCGAATGGACCGGGGACTGAGGCCCGCGAATCTCAGACGTTGAACAGGAAGTTCATCACGTCGCCATCCTGCACGACGTAGTCCTTGCCTTCGGCGCGCATCTTGCCGGCGTCCTTGGCACCCTGCTCGCCCTTGCAGGCGATGTAGTCGGCGAAGGAGATGGTCTGCGCGCGGATGAAGCCGCGCTCGAAGTCGCCGTGAATCACGCCAGCCGCCTGGGGCGCGGTGTCGCCAATGTGGATGGTCCAGGCGCGCACTTCCTTCACGCCGGCGGTGAAATAGGTCTGCAGGCCCAGCAGCTTGAAGCCGGCGCGGATCAGGCGGTTCAGGCCCGGCTCCTCCTGGCCCAGTTCCTTGAGAAACTCCAGCCGGTCGGCATCGTCCATCTCGGCCAGCTCGGCCTCGATCTTGGCGCAGATGGCGACCACGGGGGCGTTCTGCTTCGCGGCGTATTCACGGAGCCGATCGAGCAGCGGGTTGTTCTCGAAACCGTCCTCGCTGACGTTGCCGACGAACATGGCCCGCTTGGCCGTGATCAGGCACAGGGGCTTGAGCAGGGCCTGCTCCTCGTCGGTGAATTCGAGGGCGCGCACGGGCTGGCCCTCGTTCAGCGCCGCCTGCACCTTGGGCAGGATCTGCGCCATCTTGGCCGCCTCTTTGTCGTTGCCGCTCTTGGCCGCCTTGCTGTAGCGCTGCAGAGCCTTGTCCACCGTGCCCAGATCGGCCAGGCACAGCTCGGTCTGGATCACCTCGATATCGGCGATCGGGTCCACCTTACCCGCCACGTGGATCACGTTCGGGTCTTCGAAGCAGCGCACCACGTTGACGATGGCATCGGTCTCGCGGATATGCGCCAGGAACTGGTTGCCCAGGCCCTCACCCTTGGACGCGCCGGCCACCAGACCCGCGATGTCGACAAACTCCACGATGGCCGGCACGATGCGTTCGGGCTTGACGATCTCGGCCAGCTGCTGCAGGCGCGGATCCGGCACCTCGACCACCCCGACGTTGGGCTCGATGGTGCAGAAGGGATAGTTCTCCGCCGCGATGCCCGCCTTGGTCAGGGCGTTGAACAGGGTGGATTTGCCGACATTGGGCAGGCCGACGATGCCGCACTTGAGACTCATGATCTTCCTTGGGAAATGAAGCACCCCCCGAGACGCTACGCGTCTCCCCCCTCCAGGGGGGCGCGCCCGGTGGCCCGGCAAAGCCGGTTCCACGGACGCTCTGGTACGGCCGGCTGCGCGGCCTGGAACGCTGGAATGCCGTCCATTGTAAGACCCGGCCCCCCCGGCGAGCCCGCCCAGGAGAATCAGTCGAAGCGGTAGCTGGCGCGCACCGTCTGCCCCACGCGCAGCACCTGGTCCACGCCGGCCGTGACGATGGCGTTCATGCCAAAGCTCAGGGCGCCGTTGACGCGCGCATCCTGGCGATAGGCCTGCAGGGCATCGCTCACCTCGGGGCTGCTGCGGGCCGTGTCGGGGTCGATGTTGGGGATGGGGCAGCGCGGGCAGGGCTTGACCGGCGTCAGCACGGCCGGCCCTTCGGCCGTCTCGATCTGCAGCGGGCCCACGCGGTCCTCGTCGTGCGCCTCCAGGCCTTCGAGCACGATGTTGGGCCGGAAGCGGCGGATGTCCACGGGCCGGTGGCCGGCGCCCTGGAGGCGCGCATTGAGGCCGTCCAGCGCGGACTGGCCCAGCACCAGCACGGGAAAGCCGTCGCTGAACTGGTTGGGCGCCTCCGCGCCACCGGTCCACTGCAGGCTGGACAGGCGCCGGTGCGCGGGATCGAAGCGCACCAGGCGGTACTTCGGTGCCTGGGCGCGCGGCAGGCCCTGTTCGTTGAGCGCCAGGAAGTCGGTGAACCACTGGGCCGCGATGTCGCCCATGTCATAGGCGGGCACCACATCGTCCCAGACGCGCACACGGGTCGGCGCCTCCACCGCGTCCACCCGCAGGTGCAGGGCCAGCATGCCCGGCGCACGCAGCTGCAGCTCGGTGCCGCCCCGCTTGAAGGCCGGCTGGACCAAGGCCAGGCGCGGCGCCTCGCGCTGGGTCAGGAATTCACCCTCGCTGTCCACCACCATCCAGGCGCGGTCCAGGTCCAGGCCGGTCTCGGTGAGCACGGCCTCGTCCAGCGCGATGCCGGCGCAGGATTTGACGGGATAGACGTAGAGACGGGCGATGCGGGCCTGCACATCGGCGGCGGGGACGGTGGACTGACTCACGGACGATTTCCTGAATTGACGAACGACAACGCCGATTCTGCCTTGGCCCATCCCCGCTTCTACAATGCCCCCATGCCCCAAGCCCTGGATATCTGCGTACGCGGCAGCGGCATCGTCGGCCGCACCCTGGCCCTGCTGCTGGCGCGCGAGCGCCTGCGCGTCGGCCTGGTCGAACAAGCCGCCGTCCCCACACCGGGCGCCGACGTGCGCGCCTATGCCCTGAACCGCGCCTCGCGCGAGCTGCTGGACAGCGTGCGTGCCTGGCCCGAAGACGAAACCGCCGCCACCCCCGTGACGCACATGCAGGTCTGGGGCGACCGCGGCAGCGAGCTGAACTTCGACGCCGCGCCGCTGGGCGCGGACGCACTGACCTGGATCGTGGACGTGCCGGTGCTCGAGGCCCGGCTGGCCGAGGCGGTACGCTACCAGCCCCAGATCGAGGTGCTGACGGCCCCGGCGCCGGCCCGACTGACCGTGGTCTGCGAAGGCCGCGCCAGCAGCACCCGGGCCGAGTTCGGCGTCGATTTCGACGTCACCCCCTATCCCCAGCACGCCCTGGCCACCCGGCTGCAATGCGCCAAGCCGCATGGGCAGGTCGCGCGCCAATGGTTTGCCCAGGGCGAAATCCTGGCTTTTCTGCCTTTGGGTGGCCCCTCAGGGAACTCTGTGGCCGTGGTCTGGTCTGTCCCTGCAGAGCGGGCAGCAGACCTGCAAGCCCTGGAGCCGGCGGCGTTCTGCGAGGAGATCGGCCGTGCCAGCCACCAGGCCCTGGGCCCGCTGCGTCTGATCAGCGAGCGCAAGACCTGGCCGCTGCAGAAGGCCCAGGCGGGACAGTGGTCGGGCCGCACGGCGGCAGGCGCCTGGGTGCTGGCCGGGGACGCGGCGCACAACGTGCATCCGCTGGCCGGCCAGGGGCTGAACCTGGGCCTGGCGGATGCGGCCGAGCTCACGCGCGTGCTGCACGGGCGCGAGTACTGGCGCGGCGTGGACGACGAGAAACTGCTGCGCCGCTACGAGCGCACGCGCAAGGCCGGCATGCTGGCCCTGGACGTGGGTATGGACGGGCTGCAGCTGCTGTTTGCGCGCGAGGGCCAGGCCTGGAGCGCGCTGCGCAACTGGGGCCTGCAGGGCGTGGAACACAGCGGCTGGCTCAAGCACTGGCTGGCACAGAAGGCGATGAATTTTTGAAGGATGGACATGAAGACGACGACGCAACTGATCACGGGCCTGCTGGCCGCGCTGCTGGCCCTGGGCGCCGGCGCGCAGGAAGCCACCCTCCGCAAGAACCTGGCCGAGCGCCTGCCGCAGCTGCCGACGATCAACGAGGTCAGCCGGACCCCGATCCCCGGCCTGTACGAGATCCGCGTCAATGACAACGAGATCTACTACAGCGACGCCGAAGGCAACTACCTGATCCAGGGCCACCTGATCGACGTGCGCCAGAAGCGCAACCTCACGGAAGAGCGGATCGACAAGCTGCTGGCCATCGACTTCAAGAGCCTGCCCTTCAAGGACGCCTTCACCGTGGTGCGCGGCAACGGCCAGCGCAAGATGGCCATCTTCTCCGACCCCAACTGCGGCTACTGCAAGCGCATCGAGCGCGACCTGGCCAAGCTGGACAACGTGACCATCCACGTCTTCCTCTACCCCGTGCTGGGACCGGGTTCGACCGAGAAGTCGCGCCTGGTCTGGTGCAGCAAGGAGCGCGCCCAGGCCTGGCTGGACCTGATGCTCAAGGACCAGCTGCCCTCGGCCGGCACCTGCGACGTGCAGGCCATCCAGCGCAACCTGGCCTTCGGCCAGAAGCTCAAGGTCCAGGGCACGCCCACGCTGTTCTTCGCCGACGGCAGTCGTGTACCCGGCGCCATCGACCTCGCCCAGCTCGAACGACAGCTCGCCGCCGCCTCCCGCTGAGCCCGCCCATGCCGCAGTCGTCCAGCCCCGCCCCGGTCCATTACCGCATCGAGGTCGCCGACCCGCACGCCCATCTCTACCGCATCACGCTCACGATCGCGCAGCCCCAGGCCCTGCAGCGCGTGAGCCTGCCGGTCTGGATCCCGGGCAGCTATCTGGTGCGCGAGTTCTCCAAGAGCCTGCAGAAGCTGGCGACACGACAGGGCCGCCGGGCCCTGCCGGCCACCCAGCTCGACAAATGCAGCTGGGAGATCGCCTGCGAACCGGACCAGCCCCTGGAGCAGGGCTACGAATTCTACGACTGGGACAAAGCGGGACGCACCGCCTGGCTCGACCGCCAGCGCGGCTTCTTCAACGGCACCAGCCTGTGTCTGCGCGTGTCAGGCCAGGAGGAACGGCCGCATGAGCTCACGCTCGCGCCGGGCGCTGCGCCCGCCGGCTGGGAAGTGGCCACCGGTCTCCCGCCCCTCAAGACCGACCGCCACGGCTGGGGCCGCTACCGTGCCGCCGATTACGACGAACTCGTCGACTGCCCCATCGAACTCGGCACCTTCTGGCACGGCGAGTTCAAGGCCGGCGGCGTGCCGCACCGCTTTGTCGTGGCGGGCGCCCCGCCCAGCTTCGACGGCAACCGCCTGCTGGCCGATGCGCAACGCCTCTGCGAGACCGCGATCCGCTTCTGGCACGCCGAAGGCCGCGCCACCGGGCGCACGGGCAAGCCGCCGTTCAAGAACTACCTCTTCCTGCTCAACGCCACCGACGATGGCTACGGCGGTCTGGAACACCGCAACTCCACCGCCCTGATCTGCGGCCGGCGCGACCTGCCGCGCACCGGCA
>JAYNNS010000047.1:0-12820 GCA_038112835.1 Curvibacter sp.
GCCGTCTTCGGGTCCCCGATGTTGCCGAGCAGGTTGACCGCGTCCTTGACGCGCTCGCAGCACTTCACGCTGAGCTCGGTCAGGCGGATGATCTCCTCGGTCATGTGGCGCACGTCGTACAGCGCCATGGTCTCGGTGGCGTCCTGCAGCAGGTCGGCCACATCGTCCATGGTGTTGATCAGGGTGTGGATCTGCTCGCGGTCGATCGGCGTGATGAAGGTCTTGTGCAGGGCGCGATTCACCTCGTGCGTGATACGGTCGGCGGCGCGCTCGGCATTGTCGACGTCGCGGGTGTACTGGTCGCGCAGATGGTGGTCGCCGTAGTGGGCCACAAGCTGGGAGAAGGCACGCGCGGCCTCGACAATGCGGTCCGCATGCTGGTTGAACATCTCGAAGAAATTGCCGTCGCGCGGCATCAGTTTTCCGAACAGCATGGCGAGCTCCGGTGGCGTCGGTCGTGTGACAAATGGATGAAAACCGATCAGTGTAACCGGTGCCTGCTCAGGCACTGCGGAAGATGAAGTAGACCGCCCCGACCATGCACAGCGCGGCCCAGAGATAGTCGAGCTTGAAGGGCTCCTTCAGGTAGAACACGGCAAAGGGCACGAAGACGCTGAGCGTGATCACCTCCTGCACGATCTTGAGCTGGCCGACACTGAAGCCGGCTTTCTGGAAGCCGATGCGGTTGGCCGGCACCTGGAGCAAATACTCGAACAGGGCGATGCCCCAGCTCGCCAGCGCCGCCCAGTACCAGGGCGAGGTCGCCAGGTTCTTCAGGTGCCCGTACCAGGCGAAGGTCATGAAGACATTGCTGCCGACCAGCAGCAGGATGGTCTGCAGGGAAAAGGGCAGGGACTGGAGGGTGCTCATGGCCGGATTATCCGTACAGGCCAGAAAAAAGCCCTGCGGGGGAACCGCAGGGCTTGCCGCGAAGGGGCGGTCAGGATCAGGCCGAAGCCTTGTCCGCCACTGCCCTGTACTCCTCGATCTGGTCGAAGTTCATGTAGCGGTAGACGCTGGCCTTGTCGGCGTCGATGATGCCCATCTCCTTGAGGTACTCCTCGCGGGTCGGCAGGCGGCCCAGGCGCGAGGCGATGGCCGCGAGCTCGGCCGAGCCCAGGAACACATTGGTGTTCTTGCCCAGACGGTTCGGGAAGTTGCGGGTGGAGGTGGAGATCACCGTCGCGCCCTCCTTCACCTGCGCCTGGTTGCCCATGCAGAGCGAGCAACCGGGCATCTCGGTGCGCGCACCGGCGGTGCCGAAGGCGGCGTAGTGGCCTTCCTTGATCAGCTCGTTCTGGTCCATCTTGGTCGGCGGCGCCACCCAGAGCTTGACCGGGATGTCGCGCTGGCCGCCGAGCAGCTTGGCGGCGGCACGGAAGTGGCCGATGTTGGTCATGCACGAGCCGATGAAGGCCTCGTCAATCTTGGTGCCGGCCACCTCGGACAGGAACTTGGCGTCGTCCGGGTCGTTGGGGCAGCAGACGATGGGCTCCTTGATCTCGTTCATGTCGATCTCGATCACGGCGGCGTACTCGGCATCCTTGTCGGCCTCGAGCAGATCGGGCTTGGCCAGCCAGGCCTCGACCTTCTCGATGCGGCGCTGCAGCGTCTTGGCGTCCTGGTAGCCGTCGGCGATCATGTTATTCATGAGCACCACGTTGGACTTGAAGTACTCGATGATCGGCTCCTTGTTGAGCTTGATCGTGCAGCCGGCGGCCGAGCGCTCGGCCGAGGCGTCGGACAGCTCGAAGGCCTGTTCGACCTTGAGATCGGGCAGCCCCTCGATTTCCAGGATGCGGCCCGAGAAGGCATTGATCTTGCCGGCCTTGGCCACGGTCAGCAGGCCGGCCTTGATCGCGTACAGGGGAATGGCATGCACCAGGTCACGCAGGGTGACGCCGGGCTGCAGCTGACCCTTGAAACGCACCAGCACCGACTCGGGCATGTCCAGCGGCATCACGCCGGTGGCGGCACCGAAGGCCACCAGACCCGAGCCGGCCGGGAAGGAGATGCCGATGGGGAAGCGGGTATGGCTGTCGCCACCCGTGCCCACGGTGTCGGGCAGCAGCAGGCGGTTGAGCCAGCTATGGATCACGCCGTCACCCGGGCGCAGCGAGACGCCGCCCCGGGTGCTGATGAAGGCCGGCAGCTCGCGGTGGGTCTTGACGTCCACCGGCTTGGGATAGGCCGCGGTATGGCAGAAGGACTGCATCACCATGTCGGCCGAGAAGCCCAGGCAGGCCAGGTCCTTGAGTTCGTCGCGCGTCATCGGGCCGGTCGTGTCCTGCGAGCCGACCGTGGTCATCTTGGGCTCGCAGTAGGTGCCCGGGCGGATGCCCTGGCCTTCAGGCAGGCCGCAGGCGCGCCCCACCATCTTCTGCGCCAGGGTGAAACCCTTGCCCGAGTCCTTGGGGGCAACCGGCAGGCGGAACACCGTGGAAGCCTGCAGGCCCAGGAATTCGCGCGCCTTGGCGGTCAGCGAACGGCCGATGATGAGGTTGATGCGGCCGCCGGCGCGCACTTCATCGAGCAGCACCTCGCTGCGCAGCTGGAATTCGGCCACGGTCTGGCCGCTCTTGACGATCTTGCCGTCGTAAGGCAGCACATCGACCACGTCGCCCATCTCCAGCTTGGTGACATCGACCTCGATCGGCAGCGCACCCGAGTCCTCCTGGGTGTTGAAGAAGATCGGGGCGATCTTGCCGCCCAGCGTGACGCCGCCGTAGCGCTTGTTCGGCACGAAGGGAATGTCCTGGCCGGTGGCCCAGATGGTGGAGTTGGTGGCCGACTTGCGGCTGGAGCCCGTGCCCACCACATCGCCCACATAGGCGACCAGGTGGCCCTTCTTCTTCAGGTCCTCGATCAGCTGGATCGGGCCACGCTTGCCGTCTTCCTCGGGCTTGAAGGCCGCGTCGGGACGGGTGTTCTTGAGCATGGCCAGGTAGTGCAGCGGGATGTCCGGGCGGCTCCAGGCGTCGGGCGCGGGCGACAGGTCGTCGGTGTTGGTCTCACCGGGCACCTTGAAGACGGTGATGGTGATGGACTTGGGCACCTCGGGACGCGAGGTGAACCACTCGGCGTCGGCCCAGCTCTGCATCACCTCCTTGGCCTTGGCGTTGCCGGCCTTGGCCTTGGCGGCCACGTCGTTGAAGAAATCGAACATCAGCAGGGTCTTCTTCAGGCCCTCGGCCGCCACGCCGGCCACTTCGGCGTCGTCGAGCAGCTCGATCAGCGGGTGCACGTTGTAGCCGCCGACCATGGTGCCCAGCAGTTCGGTGGCCTTGGCCTTGGAGATCAGGCCGACCTTGAGGTCGCCGTGGGCCACGGCGGCCAGGAAGCTGGCCTTGACCTTGGCGGCATCGTCCACGCCGGGCGGTACCCGGTGGGTCAGCAGATCCAGCAGGAAGCTCTCTTCGCCCTGGGGCGGGTTCTTGATCAGCTCGATCAGCTCGGCCGTCTGCTTGGCGTCGAGCGGCAGCGGGGGGATGCCGAGCGCGGCGCGTTCGGCGACATGGGCGCGGTAGGCTTGCAACATGATGACTCCTTTGGGGATGACTGGGAACGGGCGCCCGCCTCAGGCGGGAACACCCCGGGAGGGGGATGCGGCGGGTGCCGCGAAATAGGTCTGCATGGCCGGCGGCAGCGCGCGGCCGGTCTGGTGCGCGCGCTCCAGCACCTGCCAGAAATAGCGGTAACTGGCGCGGTCGTGCAACTGCTTCTCGTAGCTCACGGGCGCCCACTGGGCCGCCTGGGCGGCTTCGATGATGGCCGCGGCGCGCTCGATGTCGGCCGCACCCGGGGCCAGCGCCTCCAGGATCGGTCGGATCTGGCCGGGGTGGATGCTCCACATGCGCGTGTAGCCGAACTCGCGCGCGGCCTTGCGGGCCGCCGCCTGCATGGCCTGGGTATCGCTGAACTCGGTGACCACGCAGTGCGAGGGCACCTTGCCGTGCGCATGGCAGGCCGAAGCGATCTCCAGCTTGGCGCGCACCACCAGCGGGTGGCTGAACTGGCCGAGTTCACCGGTCACGCTGTCGGGCCGGGAGCTCATGGCGCTGTCGGGGATGGCCCCGCCATGCGCCGAGACGAAGTCCATCAGGCCGAAGCTGATGGACTGCACGCGCGGGTGCGCGGCGATGTCGAAGGCGCGGTGCACGGCGGCCGGCGACTCCAGCAGCACCTGCAGGGGCAACGGCTCGCCGCGTCCAGTGCCGCGCGCGGCGGCGTCCACTGCGGCCACGGCCCGCTCCACGTCGGCCACGCTTTCCACCTTGGGGATCATGAGGTGGCACAGCGCGGCGGCGGCACCGCCGACGATGGCGGCCACATCCTGCTCGAAAGCCGGGTGGTCCACGGGGTGCACACGCACCGCGATGCGCGGCGCGGCGGGCAGGCCCGCCTGGCGCGCATGGGCCTGGGCCTCGAGGGCCAGCGCCACCACCATCTGCGCGTGGTCGCGCTCGCCGCCCACGGGCGCGCCGTCCTCGCAGTCGAGCGAGGCGTCGAACACGCAGGCGCCGAACTCCGCGATCATCTCGGCCTGCAGCTGCAGGCTCTTGCGCATGCGCACCTCGACGCCGCTGTAATGGTCACAGACCGGCAGGAAGCCGGCCGACGCCTGGGCGCCGAGGAGGATGTCGCGCGGATGGGTCATGGCGATCAGAGCAGGTGCTTGACGCCGTCCTGCTCGCCTTGCAGCTCGGCCAGGGTCTTGTCGATGCACTTCTGGCTGAACTCGTCGATGGCCAGGCCTTCGACGATCTTGTACTTGCCGCCTTCGGTGATGACCGGGAAGCCGAAGATCACGTCCTTGGGGATGCCGTATTCGCCGTTGGAGGGCACGCCCATGGTGACCCACTTGCCGTTCGAGCCCAGGGCCCAGTCGCGCATGTGGTCGATGGCGGCGTTGGCGGCCGAGGCGGCGGACGACAGGCCGCGTGCCTCGATGATGGCGGCGCCGCGCTTGCCCACGGTGGGCAGGAACACGGTCTCGTTCCAGACCTGGTCGTTGATCGCGTCCTTCACACTCTTGCCGCCGATGGTGGCGAAGCGGTAGTCGGCGTACATGGTGGGCGAATGGTTGCCCCAGACGGTGAGCTTCTCGATCTCGCCGACCTTGCCGCCGGTCTTGGCGGCGATCTGGCTGGCGGCGCGGTTGTGGTCCAGGCGCAGCATGGCGGTGAAGTTCTCGCGCGGCAGGCTCGGCGCGCTCTTCATGGCGATGTAGGCATTGGTGTTGGCGGGGTTGCCGACCACCAGCACCTTGACGTTGCGGCTGGCCACCTGGTCCAGGGCCTTGCCCTGGGCGGTGAAGATCTGGGCGTTGGCGGCCAGCAGGTCGGCACGCTCCATGCCGGGGCCGCGCGGGCGGGCGCCCACGAGCAGGGCGTAGTCGGCGTCCTTGAAGGCCACCAGCGGGTCGCCCGTGGGAATCACGCCAGCCAGCAGCGGGAAGGCGCAGTCTTCCAGTTCCATGATCACGCCCTTGAGCGCCTTCTGGGCCTTCTCGTCCGGGATTTCCAGCAGCTGCAGGATGACGGGCTGGTCCTTGCCCAGCATCTCGCCGGAGGCGATGCGGAACAGCAGGGCGTAACCGATTTGGCCGGCGGCGCCGGTGACGGCGACGCGGACGGGCTTTTTGCTCATGGTGGAGACTCCAGAAGGTGATGGGTGATCGCTGACCGTGGCGCCGCCGGGCGCAAGGCGCGCGCGGGCATCCCGGATGGTCCCGGCAGTGTAGCGCGAAACGCCCTCTTTTTCAATTTGTCTTATGTCTTATATAAGATATGATTGAGGTCATTTCACCAGCCCTCCCTCAGGTCTACCGCATGAATTCCAGCTCGCTCCCCCTGGCCGACAATGCCCAGGCCGCCGCGGACAACGGCGGACCGGCCCCGGCCTTCAGCCCCCTGTATCAGCAGATCAAGGGCCTCATCCTGCAAAGCCTGCAATCGGGCGAATGGAAGCCGGGCGAGGCCATCCCCAGCGAGATGGACCTGGCGGCACGCTACCGCGTCAGCCAGGGTACGGTGCGCAAGGCCATCGACGAGCTGGCCGCCGACAACCTGCTGGTGCGCCGCCAGGGCAAGGGCACCTTCGTCGCCACCCATGCCGAGCAGCATGTGCAATACCGCTTCCTGCGCCTGATGCCCGACACGGGCGACCGCCAGAGCGAGGGCCCGGCCGAACGCACCATCATCGACTGCAAGCGCCTGCGCGCCACCGCCGAGATCGCGCGGGCGCTGACGCTGCGCAGCGGCGACAGTGTGCTGCAGGTGCGCCGCGTGCTGGCCTTCGCCGGCCGCCCCACCATCCTGGAAGACCTCTGGCTGCCGGGCACCCCCTTCAAGGGCCTGACGGCCGAACGCCTCAGCGGCGACCACGGCCCCATGTACGCGATGTTCGAAACGGAGTTTGGTGTGCGCATGGTGCGCGCCGAGGAGAAG
This sequence comes from Curvibacter sp., assembly GCA_038112835.1. Classification (GTDB taxonomy): domain Bacteria; phylum Pseudomonadota; class Gammaproteobacteria; order Burkholderiales; family Burkholderiaceae_C; genus Hylemonella. The sequence continues at coordinate 6,450 of JAYNNS010000047.1, forward strand.
ATCCGCGCCGTGCTGCCCGATGCGGCCCAGGCCGCCCTGCTCAAGGTGGGCAAGACCACGCCCCTGCTGAGCGTGGAGCGCATCGCCTACACCTACAACGACGTCCCGATGGAACTGCGCCGCGGCCTGTACCTGACCGACACCCATCACTACCGCAATGTGCTGAGCTGAGAAACTCGGTTACGACCCTCAGGACGCAGAATGATTCGCCCCATGTCCCGATCGCATGCTGCGTTGCAATAGAATTTGGCCCCGCTGACGCCTGAAAATTACAAGGCGGTTACATCCTCGAAAGCCCCATCATGTCCGAGCTTGCCACTCCCACCCGGCCCCAGCGGCCCGAGTTCCGCAACATCCACGCCCTGAAGGATCTGCCCAGCTATCGCCTGCCCCCGGCCGGCTGGGTGTCCATCCTGCACCGCGTCAGCGGCGCGCTGATGTTCCTGCTGCTGCCCTTCATCATCTGGCTCTTCGACACCTCGCTGTCGTCCGAGTACTCCTTTGCCCGCTTCAGCGCCGCGTTCAGCGTGGGCCTGGGCTTCGTGCCTGGCTGGTTCGTCAAGCTCGTGGCCCTGGCCCTGATCTGGGCCTATCTGCACCACATCATCGCCGGCCTGCGCCACCTGTGGATGGACGCCACCCACGCGGTGAGCAAGGAATTCGGCCGCAGCTCGGCCATCGTCACGCTGGTGCTGAGCCTGGGCCTGACCGTGGTGCTGGGCGCCAAGCTGTTCAACCTGTATTGATGGCGGGCCGGACCTTCAGCCCCGCCTCCCACTGACGAGGAAACCTACTATGTCCGTCAATTTCGGCTCCAAGCGCATCGTCGTCGGCGCGCACTACGGCCTGCGTGACTGGATCGTCCAGCGCGCCACCGCCGTCATCATGGCCCTCTTCACCCTGCTGCTGCTGGCGCGCGTGCTGTTCACCAGCGGCCCGCTGGGCTACGAGAGCTGGGCCGCCATCTTCGCGCCGCAATGGATGAAGGTCATCACCTTCGCCGTCATCGTCGCGCTCATCTGGCACATCTGGGTCGGCATGCGCGACATCTGGATGGATTACATCAAGCCTGTCTGGCTGCGCCTGTCGCTGCAGGTATTCACCCTCGTCTGGCTGGTCGGCTGCGCCGGCTGGGCCCTCCAAGTCCTGTGGAGACTCTGAGTCATGTCCTATTCCATCTCCAAGCGCAAATTTGACGTCGTCATCGTCGGGGCCGGCGGCTCCGGCATGCGCGCCTCGCTGCAGCTGGCGCGCGCCGGCCTGAACGTGGCCGTGCTGTCCAAGGTCTTCCCCACCCGCTCGCACACCGTGGCCGCCCAGGGCGGCATCGGCGCCTCGCTCGGCAACATGTCCGAGGACAACTGGCACTACCACTTCTACGACACCGTCAAGGGCTCCGACTGGCTCGGCGACCAGGACGCGATCGAGTTCATGTGCCGCGAGGCGCCCAAGGTCGTGTACGACCTGGAGCACATGGGCATGCCCTTCGACCGCAACCCGGACGGCACCATCTACCAGCGCCCCTTCGGCGGCCACACGGCCAACTACGGCGAGAAGCCCGTACAGCGCGCCTGCGCCGCGGCCGACCGCACCGGCCACGCCATGCTGCACACCCTGTACCAGCAGAACGTCGCAGCGCGCACGCAGTTCTTCGTCGAGTGGATGGCCCTGGACCTGATCCGCGACGCCGAGGGCGACGTGGTGGGCGTGACGGCGCTGGAAATGGAAACCGGCGACCTGCACATCCTGCACGCCAAGACCGTGCTGCTGGCCACCGGCGGCGCCGGCCGCATCTTCGCCGCCTCGACCAATGCCTTCATCAACACCGGCGACGGCCTGGGCATGGCCGCACGCGCCGGCATCCCGCTGCAGGACATGGAGTTCTGGCAGTTCCACCCGACCGGCGTGGCCGGCGCCGGCGTGCTGCTGACCGAAGGCTGCCGCGGCGAAGGTGCCATCCTGCTCAACAGCAAGGGCGAGCGCTTCATGGAGCGCTACGCGCCCACCCTCAAGGACCTGGCGCCGCGTGACTTCGTCTCGCGCTCCATGGACCAGGAGATCAAGGAAGGCCGCGGCTGCGGCCCGAACAAGGACTACGTGCTGCTCAAGCTCGACCACCTGGGCGCCGAGACCATCCACAAGCGCCTGCCTTCCGTGTACGAGATCGGCGTGAACTTCGCCAACGTGGACATCACCAAGGAGCCGATCCCCGTGGTGCCCACCATCCACTACCAGATGGGCGGCATCCCCACCAACATCAACGGCCAGGTCGTGGTGCAGACCCCGAACAGCCACGCACAGGTCGTCAACGGCCTGTACGCCGTGGGCGAGTGCTCCTGCGTCTCGGTGCACGGCGCCAACCGCCTGGGCACCAACTCGCTGCTGGACCTGCTGGTGTTCGGCCGCGCCGCCGGCAACCACATCGTCGACTTTGCCTCGCGCACCAAGTCGCACAAGCCGCTGCCGGCCGATGCGGCCGACCGCACGCTGGCCCGCCTGGCCCGCCTGGACTCGGCCACCCAAGGCGAGTACGCCCAGAACGTGGCCAACGACATCCGCTCGACCATGCAGCAGCATGCCGGTGTGTTCCGCACCCAGGCCAGCATGGACGAGGGCGTGCAGAAGATCGCCGCCCTGCGCGAGCGCAGCCTGCACATCGGCCTCAAGGACAACTCCAAGGTCTTCAACACCGCGCGCATCGAGGCGCTGGAGGTGGAGAACCTGATCGAGTGCGCCCAGGCCACCATGATCTCCGCCGCCGCCCGCAAGGAATGCCGCGGCGCCCACACGGTCAAGGACTACGAACACCCGGCCGACCACCCCACGGCCCCGCTCGGCCCGAACCAGGGGCGCGGCGTCGCCAGCGGCTTCTGGTTCAACGCCGGCGGCGAATCCTCGGCCCAGGTGAACATCACCGAGGACGGCAACGTGGTCGTCACCACGGGCCATCCGGACATCGGCGGCTCGCGGGCCGGCATCGCCAACATCTGCGCCGAGCTGCTCGGCATCGACTACAAGCGGGTGTCGGTCCTCATCGGCGACACCGCGACCGTCGGCTTCTCGAACCTGACCGGCGGCAGCCGCGTCCTGTTCGCGTCGTCCATGGTGGTCACCGAGAGCACCAACAAGGTCATCCGGACCCTGTGCGAGCTCGCCGCCAAGATCTGGGACATCGACCCCGACGCGGTCGAGTGGGAGGACGGCGCGGCGCGGCCGGCCGGCGCCAACGCCGGCCAGTTCGATCCGCTCACGCTCGCCGAGCTGGCGGCGCGCGCCAACGAGACCGGCGGCCCCATCGGCGCGGGTGCGCAGATCAACACCACGGGCGCGGAGGGCGGCTTCGGCACCCACATCTGCGACGTGGAGGTCGATCCGGAGCTCGGGATCGCCCGGGTGATCCGCTACACGGTGCTCCAGGATGTGGGCCGGGCGGTCCACCCGGCCTATGTGGAGGGTCAGATGCAGGGCGGCGCCGCCCAGGCCATCGGTTGGGCGCTCAACGAGGAGTATCTCTACGACAAGGAGGGGAAGGTCGATAACCCGGGCTTCCTCGACTACCGCATGCCCGTCGCCTCGGACCTGCCGATGCTCGACACCTACATCATCGAGGTGCCGAACCCGAAGCATCCCCAGGGCGTGCGCGGCGTCGGCGAGGTGCCGCTGGTGCCCGGCCTGTCGGCCGTGCGGAACGCGATCTACGACGCGATCGGCGTGCGCTTCAACGACCTGCCGATCTCGCCGCCGCGCCTCGCCGCGGCCCTCGACATGCCCGAGGCAGCCGAGTAGCCGGCGACACATACCGAAAACGAAAAACGGCCCCTTCGGGGGCCGTTTTTTGTGCCAGTACCATTCCGCCGGGTCAGCCCTTGAGCGCCGCCTTCAGATCGTCGGCGCGCTTGCCGTCCAGTTCGCGCAGCAGGCGGCCCAGATCCTTGTCGCCGACACGCCGCGCCGCCTTCGCGAGCGGGAGCTGCCGGCGCTTCCGGTCGCCGCGCTCGGGCCAGTTCTTCTGCAGCTCGCGGACGACGAGGAGGAAGACCGACACGTTGCTGTGCATCCGCTCGCCGGACAGGAGCAATTTCATGTAGTCTTAGGTGCCAATGGGTCTCGTGCGGATATCCCCGACGATCCCGGCCTCTTCCCGCGCCTCGCGGGCCGCACCTTCCTCCAACCGTTCGCCATCTTCCGGCCAGCCCTTCGGAATGAGCCAGCGTCCGTCATTGCGCGATGTGATCAGCACAACCTCGAGGCCCGACGACGTCGCGACCAGCGGCAGGGCCGCGACCTGCTGGATGGTTTTTCCGGACTTCGGCACGGGGCACTCGGGGGCTGGGACGAGCATCAAGGGGGATTTAAACTAGCCGCCCTGTGTGATCGCACCGTGACAGCCATGTGGATGATAACGGGGACAAAAAAACGGCCCCGAAAGGGGCCGTTTTCCTAAAAGCTGTGCGCCGAAGTTACTCCGCGGAGTCGCGGTCGCGGCGCGGGCGTCGGCGGCGCGGACGGTCGTCCCCGTCTCCGTCACCGCCACGATCACCACGCGGCTCACGCGGCGGGCGCGTGTCCTCGAGCTCCTCGCCGGTCTCCTGGTCGACGACGCGCATCGACAGCTTGACCTTGCCGCGGTCGTCCATGCCGATGACCTTGACCTTCACCTCGTCGCCCTCGTTGATCACGTCGGTCACCTGACCCACGCGCTCGTTCTTGAGCTCGGAGATGTGGACGAGGCCGTCGCGCGACCCGAAGAAGTTCACGAAGGCGCCGAAATCGACCACCTTCACGACCTTGCCGTCGTAGATCACGCCGACCTCGGGCTCGGCGACGATGGAGGTGATCCAGTCGATCGCCTTCTGGGCCGCCTCGCCGTCGGACGAGGCGACCTTGATCAGGCCCTCGTCGTCGATGTCCACCTTACAGCCGGTCACTTCGCAGATCTCGCGGATGACCTTGCCGCCCGTACCGATCACTTCGCGGATCTTGTCCGTCGGGATCTGCATGGTGGTGATGCGCGGCGCATGCTCGGACAGTTCCACCCGGCCCGAGTCGATGGCCTTGGCCATCTCGCCCAGGATGTGGATCCGGCCGTCGCGGGCCTGGTCGAGCGCGATCTCCATGATCTCCTTGGTGATGGACGTGATCTTGATGTCCATCTGGAGCGAGGTGATGCCCTCTTCCGTGCCGGCGACCTTGAAGTCCATGTCGCCGAGATGATCCTCATCGCCGAGGATATCCGACAGGACCGCGTAGCCGTCGTCTTCCTTGATCAGGCCCATCGCGATGCCCGCGACCGGCGCCTTGAGCGGCACGCCCGCATCCATCATCGCGAGCGACGAACCGCAGACCGTGGCCATGGAGGACGAGCCGTTCGACTCGGTGATCTCGGAGACCACGCGGATCGTGTACGGGAAGTCCTCCTTGGTCGGCAGCAGCGGACGCAGCGCGCGCCAGGCGAGCTTGCCGTGGCCGACTTCGCGGCGGCCCGTGAAGCCGATGCGGCCGGTCTCGCCCACTGAATAGGGCGGGAAGTTGTAGTGCAGCAGGAAGTGCTCGCGATACTCGCCCTCGAGCGCGTCGATGATCTGCTCGTCCTGGCCGGTGCCCAGCGTGGCGACGACCATCGCCTGGGTCTCGCCCCGGGTGAACAGCGCCGAGCCATGGGAGCGCGGCAGGACCGAGATCTGGCTCTCGATGGCGCGCACCGTCTTGGTGTCGCGGCCGTCGATGCGCCCGCCCGTGTCGAGGATGGCGCGGCGCACCACGTCCTTCTCGAGCGTCTTGAGCGGACCGCTGGCGATCGCGGCTTCCTCTTCGGAAAGCTGCTCGATCACGGCCTTCTTGGCGGCCGAGACCTTCTCCTGGCGGACCAGCTTCTCCTTCTCGGTGTAGGCCTCGCGGATGCCGGCCTCGCCGAGCTCGCGCACCTTCGCCTCGAGGTCGAGGACCTCCTGCGGGGTGTCCTCGACCGGACGCGGCTCCTTCGCCGCCCGCTCGGCCAGGTCGATGATCGCGTTGATCACCTCCTGATAGGCCTCGTGGCCGAACATGACCGCACCGAGCATGACATCCTCGGTCAGCTCGTTGGCCTGGGACTCGACCATCAGCACGCCTTCGTTGGTGCCCGCGACGACGAGGTCGAGCGCGGATTCGACGATCTGGTCGGCCGTCGGGTTCAGCACATACTCGCCGTCGATGTAGCCGACGCGGGCCGCACCGATCGGGCCCATGAAGGGCATGCCGGAAATGGTGAGCGCCGCCGACGCACCGATCAGCGCCGCGATGTCCGGATCATTCTCCAGATCGTGGCTGACGGTGGTGCAGATCACCTGGGTTTCGTTGCGGTAGCTCTTGTGGAAGAGCGGGCGGATCGG
>JAYNNS010000048.1:0-2254 GCA_038112835.1 Curvibacter sp.
CCAGCTGGTTGGCCTGGCGCGCGTTGTCGGCGTTCTGCTTGACGGTGGAGGCCAGCTCTTCCATGGAGGCCGCGGTCTCTTCCAGCGCGCTGGCCTGGCTTTCGGTGCGTGCGGAGAGGTCCTGGTTGCCCTGCGCGATCTCGGCGCTGGCCGTGGACACCGATTCGCTGCCCTGGCGCACCCGGCCCACGATCTGCGCCAGGTTGTGCTGCATGGCCGCCAGCGCCTGCAGCAGTTGAGCCACCTCGTCGCTGCCGCGTACCTGAATATCGGTCGTGAGATCGCCCTCGGCAATGTGACGCGTGGAGACCGCCGCCTGCTGCACCGGCTTGACGATGGAGCGGGTGACCAGATAGGCCAGTAGCATGCCCAGCAGCACGGCCAGCACCGCGCCGATGGCCTGGGCCCACTGGCTGCGGGCCGCCGTCGCGTCGGCCTTCTGCTGCGTATCGGCCAGGATCTGGCGCGCATGGCCGGCGACCTGATCCACGGACTTCAGGTAGGTCTCGGCCAGGGGCCGCAACTCGCTATCCACCAGGCCCATGATGTCCTCCCCGGCCTGCTGGCGCCGGATCAACACCGCACGCGCATCGACATAGGTCTTGCGGTGCTTTGCCACGCTGGCCAACAACTCCTTGCCGGCAGCATCGTTGATCAGGGACTCGAGCTCCTTCTGGTCTTCGCTGATGGCTTTGGAGGTGGCCGCCATGTCCTTGCCAAGGGCGTCGATGTAGGCCGCATCACGGGTCTTGAGAGCCGCCGAGGCACGCACCCAGTTGATGGAGATCTGCGCAGCCCAGCGCTGCGTCAGCAGACTGCGCTGCAGTTCCAGCGTGGCAATCTGCTGGCTGGTGTCCTTGAGCGTGCCCAGGCGCCAGACGCCGAGCATGGACACCGTGGTGGTGATGGTCAGGACCAGGGCGAAGGCCAGGGTCAGACGGGTGCCGATGCGCCATCGGAGCCAGAAATCCATGCTCGTCTCCTCGTATGGTCAGCGCTCCCGGCCGGCCTCTTGCGGACCTGCGGTGTGGTTCTACGACGCGCTCAGGGCTCGGCGCCGGCCAGCATGCCCAGCTCGGCATTGCCCATCAGCGCTTCCATGTTCATCACGATCAGCATGCGCTCCCCCACATTGGCCAGGCCGGTGATGAAGCGGGTGTCCAGGGTGGTCTCGAACTGCGGCGCAGGCTTGATCATGCCGGCCCCGAGCGTGACCACATCGGACACCGAATCGACCACCGCGCCGATGACGGTGCCGCGCACGTTGAGGATGATGACCACGGTGAAGTCGTTGTACTCGACCGTGTCGAGTTGCAGCTTCATGCGCAGGTCGATGATGGGCACGATGACGCCGCGCAGATTGACCACGCCCTTGACGAAAGGCGGCGCATTGACCATGCGGGTGGGTTCCTCATAGGAACGGATCTCCTGCACGCGCAGGATGTCGATCGCGTATTCCTCCTTGCCCAGACGCAGGGTGAGGTACTGGCCGGAATCGCCCGCGGCAAGGGCATCGGCACGGGTGTCGCTGGGGGTCTGCATCATGGTTGCTCCTTGCTGGTGCCACGCACCATCCAAACCTGCGGTTCATGATACACGCGCCCCTGCATCCAGGGTAGCGTGAACAAGGCCGTAAAAACCCTGCGATTTCCGCTTCAGAAATGACGCCGCCGGCAGGCCCTTGCAGGCACTGCCGGCGGCGTCGATCGAGGAAGGGTCAGCCGCCCGACTGCTTGCGGTAGTTGGCGATGCCGTCCAGGATTTCCTTCTTGGCCGACTCGGGGCCTTCCCAGCCCAGCACCTTGACCCATTTGCCCTTCTCCAGGTCCTTGTAGTGCTCGAAGAAGTGCTCGATGGTCTTGAGGCGCATGGGATTGAGGTCCTCAGGCTTCTGCCACTGGGTGTAGAGCGAGAGGATCTTGTCGGTGGGCACGGCCAGGACCTTGCCGTCGTCGCCGGCCTCGTCCTGCATCTTGAGGATGCCGATCGGGCGACAGGGCACGACCACGCCGGGGATCAGGGGCACCGGGGTGATGACCAGCACATCCACGGGGTCACCGTCGCCCGAGATGGTCTTGGGCACGTAACCGTAGTTCGTGGGGTAGTGCATGGCCGTGCTCATGAAACGGTCCACGAAGATCGCGCCGGTTTCCTTGTCCACCTCGTACTTGATGGGATCGGCGTTCATCGGGATCTCGATGATCACGTTGAAGGCTTCGGGGACGTTCTTGCCGGGGGTGACGTTGTCGAGAGA
>JAYNNS010000048.1:2267-12216 GCA_038112835.1 Curvibacter sp.
TTGGTATTAACCCTGATTTTACTTGCTTCACCCTGACGCCCCATTGCAAAGCGGTCTTTTCCAGCTAGAGTCGGCGCGTTGGCCAATCGTCCCTGTGCGACACGTGAAGGTCGGACGCGGCGAGGAAGCAACGCATCGGTGGCCCCGCCCCCTGCGTTGCCACCTTCACGCGATACAACAACACAGGAGATTGATATGACAGGCAATGCAGCGCTGATTCTGGCGCTCGTATGCGGACTGATCGCCGTGGCCTACGGCATCTGGGCCCGCAGCTGGATCCTCTCGAAAGACGCGGGCAACGCCCGCATGCAGGAAATCGCGGCCGCCATCCAGACCGGCGCTGCGGCCTACCTGGCCCGCCAGTACAAGACCATCGCCATCGTGGGCATCGTGCTGGCCATCCTGATCGGCCTCTTTCTCGACGGCCAGACCGCGGTCGGCTTCGTCGTGGGCGCGGTGCTCTCGGGGGCCTGCGGCTTCATCGGCATGAACGTCTCGGTGCGCGCCAACGTGCGCACCGCGCAGGCCGCCACCCAGGGCATCGGCCCGGCGCTGGACGTGGCCTTCCGTGGCGGCGCCATCACCGGCATGCTGGTGGTGGGCCTGGGCCTGCTGGGCGTGACGGTGTTCTACTGGTTCCTGGTCGGCAACGGCAACTTGAACCCCAATGCCAACCTGGCCAAGCTGCTCAACCCGCTGATCGGCTTCGCCTTCGGCTCCTCGCTGATCTCGATCTTCGCGCGCCTGGGTGGCGGGATCTTCACCAAGGGCGCCGACGTGGGCGCCGACCTGGTGGGCAAGGTGGAAGCCGGCATCCCCGAGGACGACCCACGCAACCCGGCCGTGATCGCCGACAACGTGGGCGACAACGTGGGCGACTGCGCCGGCATGGCCGCCGACCTGTTCGAGACCTATGCGGTCACGCTGATCGCCACCATGGTGCTCGGCGCCCTGCTCGTCACCGGTGCCGGCACCGCGGCCGTGATCTACCCGCTGGCCCTGGGCGCCGTGTCCATCGTGGCCTCCATCATCGGCTGCTTCTTCGTCAAGGCCACGCCGGGCATGAAGAACGTGATGCCCGCGCTCTACAAGGGCCTGGCCGTCTCGGGCCTGCTCTCGCTGGTCGCCTTCTTCTTCGTGACGCTGTGGCTGATCCCGGACAACGCGATCGCCGCCAGCGGCAGCCAGATGCGCCTGTTCGGCGCCACCGTGGTGGGCCTGGCGCTGACTGCGGCCCTGGTCTGGATCACCGAGTACTACACGGGCACGCAGTACAAGCCCGTGCAGCACATCGCCCAGGCCTCGACCACCGGCCACGGCACCAACATCATTGCCGGCCTGGGCGTGTCCATGCGCTCCACCGCCTGGCCCGTGATCTTCGTCTGCGCCGCCATCTGGGTGGCCTACCAGCTCGCCGGCCTGTACGGCGTGGCCGTGGCCGCCATGTCCATGCTGAGCATGGCCGGCATCGTGGTGGCGCTCGATGCCTACGGCCCCATCACCGACAACGCCGGCGGCATTGCCGAGATGGCCGAGCTGCCCTCCAGCGTGCGCGACATCACCGATCCGCTGGACGCCGTGGGCAACACCACCAAGGCCGTGACCAAGGGCTATGCCATCGGCTCGGCCGGCCTGGCCTCGCTGGTACTGTTCGCCGACTACACGCACAAGCTCGAAACCCTGGGCCAGGCCATCCGCTTCGACCTGTCCGATCCCATGGTCATCATCGGCCTGATCATCGGCGGCCTCATCCCCTACCTCTTCGGCGCCATGGCCATGGAGGCCGTGGGCCGCGCCGCCGGCTCCGTGGTGGTCGAGGTGCGTCGCCAGTTCCAGACCATCAAGGGCATCATGGACGGCACGGGCAAGCCCGAGTACGACACCGCGGTCGACATGCTGACCACGGCCGCCATCAAGGAAATGATGATCCCCTCGCTGCTGCCGGTGGTCGTGCCCATCGTGGTCGGCCTCGTGCTCGGCCCGGCGGCGCTGGGCGGCCTGCTCATGGGCACCATCGTGACGGGCCTCTTCGTCGCCATCTCCATGTGCACGGGCGGCGGCGCATGGGACAACGCCAAGAAATACATCGAGGACGGCCACCACGGCGGCAAGGGCAGTGATGCCCACAAGGCCGCGGTCACGGGCGACACCGTGGGCGATCCCTACAAGGACACCGCCGGCCCGGCCGTGAACCCGCTGATCAAGATCATCAACATCGTGGCCCTGCTGATCGTGCCCCTGGTGGTGCGCTTCCACGGCTGAGGGGCCTTGCCCTCTGTCCAGCCCGCCGGTCGGCGGGCTTTTTTTCGGCCAGCGCCTGCCAGGCTCGCAGGACACGGGCTTCTCCCTCGCAGCCATTGCACCCCTTTGGTGCAATTGCCATCTTTTTGCGACAATTTTGTCTATTTATAAGCGCAGTCCCTATAATGAATCGGTCGATGGTGGAGAGAACCCGGGCTACAACGGGCTTTGATTTCTTGGCTTATCCGCTCAGGGAGTGCCCGTCCATGTTTGAGAAATTCCGTTCCTCGCGCAGCGCCTCCAGTCGCAGCACGCAAGCCGACACCCCGTCCACCACGGGCTCTTCCATCCAGTCGCAGAACCCGATCAATTACCGCGACCTCGTGCGCATGGTGCTGCGCGACACGCTGCGCCTCAACGGCATTCCGATCGACTGGGTGGGCTGCGAGGTGATTCCGCGCCCGCACACCGGCCAGGTACCGACCTTCCAGATCAACCTCGTGGTCTACACTTGGCACGAGGGGCTGCTGCGTTATGCGCCGCTGCTGCGGCAACAGATTCTGCAGGGCCTGCAGCATTTCGATCCGGCGAACAACCACAGCAACCACGTCATGGCCTGGGTGTTCGCGCCCAATTGCGGTTTCCCCCACACACGCATGCCCGGCCCGGCCTACTGGCGGGTGTCGTCCAGCGTCAGCAAGTTCGATCTGCCGACCTCCCCCCAGGACGAATTGCGCGACGACCAGGACCACATCCCCACGGTCCCGTCCCCGCTGCGCTGAGTTCCATCCCGAAACCCGTCGCACCGCGCCCCCGCCGTCGGGGGCGTTTTCGCCTGCGCTACCATGCCATCGTCCCGCCCTGCACGGATACACGCTTGAAGATACTCGTCGTCGATGATCACGCCCTGATCCGTGAAGGCCTGCGCCAGGTGCTGCGCGGCCTGGAGGAAGACGTGGAAGTGCTCGATGCCGGCTCCTGCGCCCGGGCCTTCGAGCTGGCCCAGCAGGAACCGGAGCTCGACCTGGTCCTGCTCGACTATCACCTGCCGGACATGAGCGGCCTGGAGGCCCTGGACATCTTCGCGCGCCAGCACCCGGCCCTGCCCATCATCGTGATCTCCGGCTCGGTCAATCCGCGCATCATGCAGCAGGTCATGAACAAAGGCGCCGCAGCCTTCCTGACCAAGTCGGGCATGAGCGACGAACTGCTCTCGGTCACCCGCCTGGTGCTGGCCGGCGGTGTGCACATGCCGGCACAACCCCTGCCGCTTGCCGAGGAAGGCGCGGGGCCACCCCCGCCGCTGCTGACACCACGTCAGGAAGAGGTGCTGCGGTTGCTGCTCGACGGCTACACCAACAAGGAAATCGGGCGCATGCTCTACCTCTCCGAGGAAACGGTGAAGAACCATGTGAGCAGCATCCTGCGCTGCTTTGGCGTGACCACGCGCACCCAGGCCGTGCTGGCCGCGCGGCGCCACGGCTACGCCGGCACGGGCCGCAGCCCCAGTCTCAGCACCGACGAGGCCGGCAAGGCCTGAACTCAGGCCGACACGGTCTGGGGTCGCGCCAGCCGTCGGATCAGGGTGCGCAGCTTGGCCGGCCGCACGGGCTTGTGCAGCAGGGGCAGGCCGGCGTCGCGGCAGGCCTGGATCAGCTCCGGGTCGGTATCACCGCTCATCAGACAGGCAGGCAAAGGCCGGGCCAGCTGGGTGCGCAGGCTGTGCAGGGTCTGCAGGCCGCTCTCACCGCCGCGCAGGCGGAAGTCGCTGAGCACCAGATCGGGCACGAAGCCGCCCTCCACCACCGTGCGGGCCCCCTGCAGGCCCTCGACCAGGGCCACCACACAGCCCCAGGAATCAAGCAGGCCGCGCAGGGCCTGGGCCGACTGGCGATCGTCCTCGATCACCAGGATGCGCAGGCCACGCACATCGTCCACCGGCAAGGGCGGGGCCGCGACCGCCAGGGCGGCCTGCAGGTCGCCGGCCGGCGCCAGCGGCAGCTCGAGCCGGAAGCGGGTGCCGTAGCCCGGCACCGAGCAGAGCTGCAGCTCGTGCCCGAGCAGCCGCGCCGTGCGGTCCACGATGTTGAGCCCCAGGCCCAGGCCCTTGCTGCGGTCACGCTCGGGATTGCCGATCTGGTAGAACTCGCGGAAGATGTCCTGCTGGTGCTCCGGGGCGATGCCGACGCCCGTGTCCCAGACCTCGATCCAGACATGGCTGCCGCCGCGGCTGCGCCGGCAGCCCACGAGGACCCCGCCGTGCCCGGTGTAACGCAGGGCATTGCTGACCAGGTTGAGCAGGATGCGGTGCAGCAGCGTGGGATCGCTCTGGACCCACAGGGCGCTGTCACGCACGCGCAGGCGCAGGCCCTTGTCGGTCGCCACCGGCATCAGCGCGCCGCGCAACTGCTCGAAGAGCGGCGCCAGCGGCACCGGCTGCAGCTGCACGCGCACCGCATCAGCATCCAGCCGCGAAATATCCAGCAGCGCATCGAGCAGGTCCTGCATGGCACGCACCGCGGCTTCCAGATTGCCGATCAGGTGCCGCGTCTCGCGGTCGTGCGGCAGCTGGGCCAGGCGGGCCACGAACATGCCCAGGGCATGGATGGGCTGGCGCAGGTCGTGGCTGGCGGCAGCCAGGAAGCGTGATTTGGCGCGCGTGGCCGTCTCGGCCTCCTCCTTCTTGGCACGCAGCTCGACCGTGGCCAGGGCCACGCGCCGTTCCAGCTCGTCGCGTCCCTGCTGCAGGTGCTCGGCCATCTGGTTCAGCCCCTGCTGCAGGTCCCGCAGGGGATCGTCGGCACGGACGGCACCGCGCACACTGAGCTCGCCGGCACCGATGCGCGCGATCATGCGCGAGACGCGCAGGATGGGCTGGATCACCCCGCGGCCGATGCGCACCGCCAGCACGCCGCCGAACAGCAGACCGCCCAGCGTCACGGCCAGGCCGATGACCAGCATCTCCTGACTGCGCGAAATGACCCCCGCCCGCGAGACCTCCATCACCACATGCCCCAGGAGCTGGGCATCGGCACCGCCGCGGGCCCGGCCCTCGAACAGATCGTCGAGATGCAGCGGGGACGGCGTCACGGGCTGGACCAGCAGGTCGTGGCCGGTCTTCGGGTCGATCCACTGCAACTCCTGCGCGCCCAGCAGCGGCAGCGCCGACTGCCCGGTCCAGCCGGCAATGGCCAGGGCCTGGCCCTGGGCGTCGAGGATCAGCACCGAGCGCACATCGGATTCGCGCAGCGCGCCGGCCGCGATCGACTGCAGGCTGCTGGTATTGGCGGAGAACAGGCCGTATTCGCTGGCACTGGCCAGCTGACGCGCGAGCGAACGCGTGCGCTGCTGGTGTGCATCGTCCAGGTCCGCATAGCGACCGGCCAGCAGGAAGGACGAGAGCAGCACCGCCACCAGGGTCACGGGCAGCAGGGCTGCCAGCAGCATGCGCGCGCGGATGTCCAGCCCCTTCATGAGCCACGCTCCAGTCGGCGCAGCCGCTCCGCCAGGCTGCCGGCCTCGAGCCGCAGGCCCAGCGAGCGCGCCACGTGCTCGTTCACGCTGACCTCGAACTGCAGCGGAAACTGCGGCGGGCCCAGGGGCTGTCCCTGCAGCACGCCGCGCACCAGCACGCCGGCCTGCTGGCCGATCTGGCGCGGGGTCGAGTGCACGGCCATCAGCGCGCCGGCCCGCACATAGGAAGGCGAGAACGCCAGCATGGGCACCTGGGCGCGGAAGGAGGTGAGCAGGATGTTCTGGATGCTGTTGCTGTTGTAGATCTGCGGATCGGCCAGCGCCAGCAGCACATCGGATTCCTCCAGGATCTTGCGCAGGCCGGCGAAGATCGGCTCCTCGGCCCGCACCGGCACGCCCACCACGCGCAGGCCGCGTGTCTGGGCCGCCGCCTCCAGGGCCGCTTCGTTGATCGCGGAATCCGGTCCCCAGAGCACGCCCACCCGGCGCGCCTGCGGCAAGGCCAGGCGGATCAGGTCCAGCTGCCGGCCCAGCGGCTGGTTCTGGTAGAGGGCGGAAAACGAAGCCCCGGCGCGCCGCCCGGATTCGCGCAACACCCGCTCGAAGCTCGCGCGCGGCAGCAGGGCACACAGCACGGGCGCCGGAACCGGCATGCGCGCCAGCTGGCCGCAGGATTCGGTGCCCAGGGCCACGTAGAGCCGCGGGGACGGTCCGCGATAGGCGCCCATCTCATCGAGGGACAGCTGCTGCACCTCGCGCCGGCCCAGCTCCGCGACCAGGGCCTGGGCCGCCTCCTCATAGGCCGCGCTGCGCTCGGCACTGATGAGCAGCACCTCCTGCGCCTGCGTCCCCGGCGCCAGGCCGGCCAGCAGAAGCACGAGGAGGAACAGCGGCAGTCGCATGCGGCTCAGTGCTCCACCCTCAGTTGCACATAGACCCGCTGCGGGTAGCGAAACTCGGGCCGGAAATCGGGATAGGCCGCACCCAGGTTCTGCCCGACCAGGGCCAGCTCGGCCGCCTGGCCCGCCAGGCGCAGGGCCTTGGCCAGGCGCAGATCGGTACGACGCACCGCCGGCATGGGCTGGTTGAAGCCGGGGTAGTAGCCGGCATCGGCTTGCGAATGGATCAGGCTGAAGGCCAGGCCGGCCGGCAGCTGCTGCGTGAACATCAGGCCCTGGGTGACATAGCGCCCGACCTGGGTGGTGGAGTTGTAGAACTGCGTGCTGTCCACGCTGGCGTAGGCGTAGACCAGCTGGCCACCGTCCCAGGGCTTCCAGCGCAGTTGGAACTCGTAGCCATGGGTGCGGAAATCCTCGTCGTTGACAAAATCGAAGGCCTGGTTGTTGCCGCCACTGCCCGGCAGGGCATAGGCCTCCCGTCCCACCAGCCCGGTCACATGCTCGTCGAACAGGCGCAGGTCGAAACTGAAACCGGTGGACGGTAGTTCAGCCAGGTAGCCCACCTCGCGCACCAGCACCTTCTCGGCCAGCATGCCGCCGCGCGCCACATCGGTGGACTCGGCCAGCACACCGCCGATGTAGTAGCGCACATTGGCGTACTTCTCGTAGGTACTCGGCGGCCGGAAAGCCTTGCTGACGCCGCCGCGCAGGGTGTGCCCCTCGGCCACGCGCCAGTTGAGCATCACGCGCGGTGCGTTGTGGCGACCGGACTGGCTGCTGTCTTCCAGCAGGGCGCCCGCATTGAGCAGCAGGTCGGGATGCAGGCGCCACTCCACATTGGTGAAGATACGGGCGAAATCGTTGTTGAAGGCGGCATCCGTGTTGTAGAGCGGCCGCGAGACGACCGACTCGCGCCGCAGCTCGCCACCCCAGACCAGGCGCAGCGCCGGGTTGACGCGCACCGTGTGCTGCAGCAGCAGATTGGAGTTGCTGGACTTGCCACCGAAATCCACCGTCAGGCTGGGCGCGGGCGTGTAGACGAAGGCATCACGGATGCGCTCGATGGTGTGCGAGAACTGCAGGGCCAGATCCTGATCGGCATCGAGGCTGCGGCGCCAGTCCAGCTGCACGAAGCTGGTGTCCATGCGGCGCGTGCGTGCATTGTTCTCGGTATCGCCCGCAAAGCCCACGCCGGCATCGATCAGGCTCTGTCCGGTGCGCAACTCCACCACGTCCTGCGGGCCGGCCCGCAGGTCCGCCCGCAGGTTGACACGCTGCACACGGCTGGAGCCGCTGCTGCCGCGCAGGCCGTCGTCGTTGCGGCCGTCGGCGCTCAGGCGAAAGCGCGCCCGCTCGTCGCCCCAGCCCAGGCGCAGCTGCTGGTCCTCGATGCCGCTGCCACCGCGCACCAGCTGGGCCTGCACCCCCTGCGTATCCACGGGGTCGCGCGTCACGATGTTGATGCTGCCCAGGAAGGCGCGCGCGCCATAGGCGGCCGAGTTGGAGCCGCGGTAGACCTCGATGCGCTCGATGTCCTCCAGTGCCACGGTCTGCAGGCCCGGCCCGGTGCTGCCCTGCAGGTAGGTGGAATAGACCGAGCGGCCGTCCACCATGACCTGGATGTGGTTGGAATAATCGCTGAGCGTGGTGTGGTAGCTGCCCTGCGGCGTGTTGCTCTCGAAGGAATTGGTGATGCGAAACCCGGGCACCAGGCGCAGCAGGTCGGCCACGTCGCGCGCGCCGCTCATGCGGATCATCTGGCGGTCGATCAGGGTCACGGCCCCCGGCGTCTCGTCCAGCCGCTGCGGCAGGCGCGACACCGAGAGGACGACCGGCATATCCTCCAGATAGTCCTTTTCGCTGACGGCGGGCGACTGCGCACCGGCTGCAGCGCCCAGCCCGCACAGCAGGGCCAGGACGGTAGGTGGGAAATGGGGTTTCATGGAAAGGATCCAGGACACGGGTTCTTTTTCGGGGGTCCCTGCCCTGATTCTGCCTTGCCCGGTACGGTCTTTTGGGCCGGTACGGCCGGCGGCTCCGGAGTTGTCGCGCGTTTTGGACACCCCCGGCCTCAGGGGCTTGCCGGCTGGGCGACAATAAGGCCATGTCCGAACGTGTCATTCCACTCGTCGATCAGCGTATCCCCACGCTCGCTGCGCCGGCAGCCGCCTTCGACCCGGCCACCCGCATCGCGGCCACCGGCCTGCTCGCCGACCGCCTGGGCCGCCCGCTGCGGGACCTGCGCATCAGCGTCACCGACCGCTGCAACTTCCGCTGCAGCTACTGCATGCCCAAGGAGATCTTCGACAAGGACTACGCCTACCTGCCGCACAGCGCGCTGCTGAGCTTCGAGGAGATCACCCGCGTGGCCCGGCTCTTTGCCGCCCACGGCGTGCGCAAGATCCGCCTGACCGGCGGCGAGCCACTGCTGCGCAAGAACATCGAGATCCTGATCGAGCAGCTGGCCGCGCTGCGCACCGTGGACGGCGAGCCGCTGGACATCACCCTCACGACCAACGGCTCCCTGCTGGCCCGCAAGGCCCGGGCCCTCAAGGACGCCGGCCTGCAACGTGTCACCGTCAGCCTGGACGGCCTGGACGACGCCGTGTTCCGGCGCATGAACGACGTGGACTTCCCCGTGCAGGACGTGCTCGAAGGGATTGCGGCCGCGCGCGAGGCCGGCCTGGGCCCGGTCAAGATCAATATGGTGGTCAAGCGCGGCACCAACGAGCACGAGATCCTGCCCATGGCGCGCCACTTCCGTGGCACAGGCATGGTGCTGCGTTTCATCGAGTACATGGACGTGGGCGCCACCAACGGCTGGCGCATGGACGAGGTGCTGCCCTCGGCCGAGGTCGTCCAGCGCATCCACTCCGAACTGCCCCTGGTACAGCTCGAACCCAGCGCGCCGGGCGAAACGGCCGAGCGCTGGGGCTACGCGGGTCCGGACGGCCGGCATGACCCGGCCCTGGGCGAGATCGGCGTCATCAGCAGCGTGACCCACGCCTTCTGCGGCGACTGCAACCGCGCCCGCCTGTCCACCGAAGGCCGGCTCTACCTCTGCCTCTTCGCGACCCAGGGCCATGACCTGCGCACACTGATCCGCGGCGGCGCCAGCGATGCCGACATCGCATCGGCCATCGGCCACATCTGGGGCGCGCGCGACGACCGCTATTCGGAACTGCGCAGCCTGCAGCCGCCCGAACTCGGTCAGCCGCCGCAGCGGCGCGTGGAAATGAGCTACATCGGCGGTTGAACATGATCCCAGCACAAGACATCACCGGTCTCATCCTCGCCGGCGGCCGTGGCAGCCGCATGGGCGGCGTGGACAAGGG
>JAYNNS010000048.1:12226-12749 GCA_038112835.1 Curvibacter sp.
CGGCGCGTGGAAATGAGCTACATCGGCGGGTAAACGTGGCACACCCCCAGGCTGCGCGCACTGCGTGTCGCTGCGCCACCCCCCTCCAGGGGGCGCTCCCAGCGGCCCGGCAAAGCCGGCTCCGCGGTATCCCGGGATGGGACCCTAGACTACTGACACATTGCTTTGACTACGAGGGATTCTGATTTGATCGCTCCACAAGACATCACCGGCCTCATCCTCGCCGGCGGCCGTGGCAGCCGCATGGGCGGCGTGGACAAGGGCCTGCAGAACTTCAACGGCATGCCCCTGGCCCTGCACACGCTCATGCGCCTGCAACTGCAGGTGGGTACGGTCATGATCAATGCCAACCGCAACCTGTCGGCCTACGAATCCTTCGGGGCCGAGGTCTGGCCCGACGTCCTGGCAGATTACGCCGGCCCGCTGGCCGGCTTCCTCACAGGTCTTGAGCGCTGTGAGACCCCCTACATGGTCACCGTGCCCTGCGACACCCCGCGTTTCCCGCTGGACCTGGTGGCGCGCC
>JAYNNS010000049.1:0-3825 GCA_038112835.1 Curvibacter sp.
CCGCCAATGGTTGATGGCCACCGACACTTGCACGCCAAAATAGGTGCTGAATAAAATCAACGCTGAGCCAAGAATGGACCACCATTGCCAACGATGCGGCGAATAGACAAACCAAAAAGCGGCAAAAATCCCCACCATCACCGCGTAGAATAAATAAAACCAAATAAAATCTGTGGTGATGAAAAAGCCAAGACCAATCACAGGTTCGGCGTCTTCCGCCGGCAAGTCAAACCCCAGCGCCACCCCCAGATCATCGCCAAAAACAAACCAGAAGGCGACGCAGATAGCCGACCAGATTATCGCGCTTAATAAAAACAGACTTGGCCGAGGAAAGAAGGATTGAAACATGGATTAGCGCTCCAAATAGGTCAGATTCATTCCGCTGAACGGGCTTGGTTAGACATTGGATTATTCATCGCAGGTTTCAAGGCTTGATGCCGTTTCGACTGGCCTAAAATGCCTGCTTCCTGACGATACTTGGCAATCGTGCGGCGCGCAACGGTTATCCCCTGTTTTTTGACATGCTCAACCATCTGCTGATCCGTCATAGGATGGTGCGCGTCTTCATCCTTGAGGCGCTCGCGCATCTCGGTGATGCGCGGGGTGATGGCCTTCATCTTGGCCATGCTGGCGTAGGCCTTGGCGTTGAGCCAGTAAAAGGCGATCTTGAGCAGCACCACCAGGGCCACGATGGACCAGCCCCAGTTGTGCAACAGGCCGTAGAGCTTGTCCAGCAGCCAGTACAGGGGCTTGGCCAGGATGGTCAGCCAGCCGTAGTCCTTGACCAGTTCCAGGCCCGGGGCCAGCGCCTCGAGCTTGTTCTCCTCCTGCGGGCCGACGAAGAGGCGCGCCTCGACCGTGCGGCTGCTGCCGGGATCGATCGCCTCCAGCGGCGTGATCATGCCCACGGCATAAAGGTTGGTGTCCACCTTGCGCGCGAAGATCTCGCGCTGGAGGCCCTCGGCCAGCAGCCAGGCGCTGGCGAAATAGTGCTGCACCATCGCGATGTAGCCGTTGGGCGAGACCTTCTCGTACTCCGCCTTGCCCTTCTCGATGTCGCTGAACTCGACCTTCTGGTACTTCTTGGCCTCGGTGTAGACGGCCGGGCCGGTGAAGGTGGAATAGAAGGACGACTCGCCGGCCAGTTTGTTGCCGTCGCGCACCAGCTGCAGGTAGAGCTGCGGCGCCACGACCGCGCTGCCCACGTTCTGCACCTCGTGCTTCACATCCAGGGCATAGCTGCCGCGGTGCAGGGTATAGGTCTTGATCAGGCGTACGCCGCCGGTTTCGGGGGATTCGAAACGCACGACCAGGCTGTCCGCGCCGTCCTTGAGCTCGCGCTCCGTGCTGACCAGCTTCATCACCGTCTTGTGCGTCGGGAAGCTGCCACCACTGGCACCGGCGATCAGGCCGGTCTGGGACAGGTAGATGCGATCACGGCTTTCATCGAGCAGGACCACGTTCGTCTCCGGCTTGTGCTGGTCGCGGTGGCGCAGGAACTCGGCACGCACGACCGAACCGCCCTCGGTGTCGAAGTCCAGCTTGAGCACATCGGTGCTCACCTGCACGCGTTCGCGCGGTGCCGCGGGCTGGGCTTCGACCTTGGCAATGCGCTCGCCGCCCTGGTTCAGGGCCTGGGCCTGAGGCAGGGCGGTGGCCTGGGCGGATGCCGCGGCCGGCTGGGCCTCGGCCTGGGCCGTCCTGGCCGGCGGCGTCGGGAAGAAGGTGGCGGGACGGCCGTTATGGATCTGCCACTGGTCCCAGAGCAGGACCAGGGTGAAGCCAAAGATCACCCACAGGATGGTGCGACGGATGTCGTTCATGTAGTTTTCTTTTCAGAAGAGGAAGTAAGCAAACCGCTGAACAGCCGGCGTGGCTGTTCAGGCACCGGGTCATGGCCCCCCGCACACCAGGGATGGCAGCGCAGCAGGCGACCCGCCGTCAGGCGGCTTCCGGTCAGCGCGCCATGCTGCCGCAAGGCTTCGAGGGCATAGACGGAGCAGGTGGGTTCGAAGCGGCAGGCCGAGCCCAGCCAGGGACTGAGAAAGTAGCGGTAGCCCCGGACCAGGGCCATGAGCAGGCGCGCCATCATGCCGTTGCGGCCTGCTCGCGCAAGGCGCGGGAAAACAGCTGTTCGATCTCGCTGCGCACGGCCATTCGCAGCGCATCCGACGCCGCACTGCGGAACTGCGGTCGCCCATAAGCGGTCCGGAGGCGGACCAGATAGGCCACATCGCCGGGCTGGACCAGACGCTGTTCGCCGATGCTGTAGATCTGACGCTTGATGAGATGGCGCGTCACGGCGCGGCGGGCCCAGCGCTTGGGCACCATGGCCCCGAGCCAGAGGCCGCCGTTCGGAAACAGCGCTGCCGGCGTCGGGGAGGACGCCGGCGTCTCGCACGCGGTCTGGAGATCCAGGCGGTGCATCACGAAATGCTCCGTGCGGGCCAGGGGAGTCGACGCCAGCAGAGCCTGAAACTGGGTCCGGGTTTTCAGCCGACGTGCCTGCACGCTGCGTCTTCCCGCGGGCAGGCCTGGCCTTGCCGTTTCAGTGCCGGACGCCGGATGGGCCGGCTCAGACGGCCAGGCGCTTGCGGCCCTTGGCGCGACGTGCGTTGATCACGGCACGGCCGCCACGGGTCTTCATGCGAACCAGGAAGCCGTGGGTACGGGCGCGACGGATCTTGGAAGGCTGGTAGGTACGTTTCATCTCGAAATCCTAGTGTTAGAGCGGTGCTTGTTTCAGCGTGCGGCTGCGTCCACCGAAACGGCAACAGAGCCCAGGCCATCTCCCGCCCGCCGGTCTGCCCCGACCCGCACCCCGGGGGATGCAGTCCGGGCACGCCACAGGCCTCGGGAAAACCGCGAATTATCGCAAAAATTTTCAATCCCGGCAATGTCTTGAGTCCTGCCGTGCAAGAAGGACTTGAAGAATCCCGAACGCATGAATCCGGTGTGGATAAATTCTTGATAATCTACAATTCCGGCTTCCCGCCGATCAGAATATCCACAATAATCTTCCCCCATGAGCGAGGGCCCCCTCCACACCCCGTCTGACGACCCGCACCGCGATGCCGGGCTCAGTCTCTGGCAGGCCTGCGTCGATCAGCTGGCCCAGGAACTGCCCGAACAGCAGTTCAACACCTGGATCAAGCCCCTGACAGCCCAGCTCGCCGACGACTACTCGCGGCTGACCCTGTTCGTGGTCAACCGCTTCAAGCTGGACTGGATCCGGGCCCAGTACAGCAGCCGGATTGCCGAGCTGCTGGAAAAGATCTACGGTCAGCCCATCCAAATTGAGTTGGCACTTACCCCCAGGGAAAATTCCGTCAGACCTAGGGAAGCGTCGAATGATGTCGAGTCTGTTCCGGTGGAAGAGCCTTATGTCGGCAGCCCCGAACGGGTCCTGCCGGCCAACCGGCACCGCCTGAACACGGCCCTGACCTTCGAGACCCTGGTGGAAGGCACAGCCAACCGCATGGCCCGGGCCGCTGCCATGCACGTGGCCAGCTCGCCGGGCCAGCTCTACAACCCCCTGTTCATCTACGGCGGGGTCGGCTTGGGCAAGACCCACCTGATCCACGCGGTGGGCAACCGCCTGCTGGCCGAGCGGCCCAACGCCAAGGTTCTCTACATCCATGCCGAACAGTTCGTTTCGGATGTGGTCAAAGCCTACCAGCGCAAGACCTTCGACGAGTTCAAGGACAAGTACCACTCGCTGGACCTGCTGCTGATCGATGATGTTCAGTTCTTCGCCAACAAGGACCGCACCCAGGAGGAGTTCTTCAACGCCTTCGAAGCTCTGCTGGCCAAGAAATCCCACAT
>JAYNNS010000049.1:3835-5791 GCA_038112835.1 Curvibacter sp.
GGTCTCGCGTTTCGACTCCGGCCTGACGGTCGCCATCGAACCACCCGAGCTGGAGATGCGGGTGGCCATCCTGATCAACAAGGCGCTGAGCGAAGGTGCCGAGATGCCCGAAGAAGTGGCCTTCTTCGTGGCCAAGAACGTGCGCTCCAACGTGCGCGAACTCGAAGGCGCCCTGCGCAAGATCCTGGCCTATTCGCGCTTCAACCAGAAGGAAATCTCCATCCAGCTAGCGCGCGAGGCCCTGCGTGACCTGCTTTCGATCCAGAACCGGCAGATTTCGGTGGAAAACATCCAGAAGACGGTGGCCGATTACTACAAGATCAAGGTCGCCGACATGTATTCCAAGAAGCGGCCTGCCAGCATTGCCCGGCCACGCCAGATCGCCATGTACCTGGCCAAGGAACTGACGCAGAAGAGCCTGCCGGAGATTGGCGAGCTCTTCGGTGGCCGCGACCACACCACCGTGCTGCACGCCGTACGCAAGATCGCGGCTGAGCGCCAGCAACTGACCGAACTGAACCAGCAGCTGCATGTGCTGGAGCAGACCCTCAAAGGCTGAAGAGGAGACCGCCCGACAAGCAAAGGACAAGCCTGGGGATAGTTCTGGCACAAGTGGTCACTTATCCACAGGCCTGGAGATATCCGGCAACTTATGCAGGGAAGAAGCAAAGTCTCCAGGCCTGTGTCCCACAGGGTTGGACCCCGGTCAAGTGCTTGATAAAAAAGGGGAAAATGGCTCTGTCCACAGAAAACGGCGCACTCTACTACTACGACTAATTTGAAATAGAGAAATCAAGGAAGAGGTTGGCAACATGATCGTCCTGAAGGCAACGCAAGACAAAGTCCTTTCCGTATTCCAGTCCGTCTCGGGCATCGTGGAACGTCGGCATACGCTGCCCATCCTGGCCAACGTGATGATCCGCAAGACCGGCAGCGCCCTGCAGTTCACGACCAGCGACCTGGAGATCCAGATCCGTACCACGGCCGAGCTCGACGGTGATACCGGCAACTTCACGACCACGGTGGGTGCGCGCAAGCTCATCGACATCCTGCGCACCATGCCGGCCGACCAGACCGTGTCGCTGGAATCGAGCCAGAACAAGCTCATCCTCAAGGGCGGCAAGAGCAAGTTCACCCTGCAGACCCTGCCGGCCGAGGATTTCCCACTGGTGCAGGAAGCAGCCAATTTCGGTCCGAAGTTCAGCGTGCCGCAGAAGACGCTGAAAGAGCTGCTGGGTCAGGTGTCCTTCGCCATGGCTGTGCACGACATCCGCTACTACCTCAACGGCATCCTGTTCGTGGCCGAAGGCAAGCAGCTCAGCCTGGTGGCGACCGACGGCCACCGTCTGGCCTTCGCTTCGGCGATGCTGGATGTGGAGGTGCCCAAGCAGGAAGTCATCCTGCCGCGCAAGACGGTGCTGGAGATGCAGCGTCTGCTCAGCGACAACGAAGGCGCGATCGAGATGCAGTTCGCGAGCAACCAGGCCAAGTTCAGCTTCGGCGGCATGGAGTTCGTGACCAAGCTGGTCGAGGGCAAGTTCCCCGACTACAACCGCGTGATCCCCAAGAACCACAAGAACGCCATCACCCTGGGCCGCCAGCCTCTGCTGGCCAGCCTGCAGCGCACGGCCATCCTGACCAGCGACAAGTTCAAGGGCGTGCGCCTGAACATCGATCCGGGCACTTTGCGCGTGGCCTCCAACAACGCCGAGCAGGAAGAGGCCGTGGACGAACTGGACATCGACTACGGCGGCGACAGCATCGAGATCGGCTTCAATGTGACCTACCTGATCGATGTGCTGACGAACATGGAACAGGACATGGTCAAGGTGGAGCTGTCGGATTCCAACAGCTCGGCCCTGATCACCATTCCTGACAACCAGAGCTTCAAGTACGTCGTGATGCCCATGCGCATCTGAGTTGCCGGCACGCCATACCGGACCCGCGGTGAACGCG
>JAYNNS010000049.1:5801-12722 GCA_038112835.1 Curvibacter sp.
TACATCGCGGGTCAGTTGCTTAGAGAGATAGCGCAGATTAGAAGATCCAGCCATGACCGAAGAGAACCAGCCCAGCGAACCGTCCCGCATCGATGCCCATCAGCCGGGAGCCAGCGAGGGTTACGGCGAATCATCCATCCAGATCCTGGAGGGTCTGGAGGCGGTGCGCAAGCGTCCGGGCATGTACATCGGCGACACGTCCGACGGCACCGGCCTGCACCACCTGGTCTTCGAGGTCGTGGACAACTCCATCGACGAGGCCCTGGCCGGCCACTGCGACGACATCGTGGTCACCATCCACCTGGACAACTCGATCAGCGTGGTGGACAACGGCCGTGGCATCCCGACCGGCGTCAAGATGGACGACAAGCATGAGCCTCGTCGCAGTGCCTCCGAGATCGCGCTGACCGAGCTGCATGCCGGCGGCAAATTCAACCAGAACAGCTACAAGGTCTCGGGCGGCCTGCACGGCGTGGGTGTGTCCTGTGTCAACGCGCTGTCCAAATGGCTGCGCCTGACGGTGCGCCGCGAAGGCAAGGTCCACCAGCTCGAATTCGCGCGCGGCTTCGTGCAGAACCGTATCGTCGAGCAGCAGAACGGTGTCGATGTGTCGCCCATGAAGATCATCGGTGCGACCGAGAAGCGCGGCACCGAGGTACATTTCCTGCCCGACACCGAGATCTTCCAGCAGAACAACGAATTCCACTACGAGATCCTGGCCAAACGTCTGCGTGAACTCAGTTTCCTGAACAACGGCGTGCGCATCCGCCTCAAGGACGAGCGCAGCAACAAGGAAGACGATTTTTCGGGTGCGGGCGGCGTCAAGGGTTTCGTCGACTTCATCAACGCCAACAAGAAGGTGCTGCACCCGAACGCCTTCCACGCCCTGGGGTCGCGTCCGGCCGACAGCTATGGCGGCATTCCCGGCACCGAGATCGGCGTCGAGGTGGCCATGCAGTGGAACGACGGCTACAACGAGTCCGTGCTCTGTTTCACCAACAACATCCCGCAGCGTGACGGCGGCACCCACCTGACGGGCCTGCGCGCGGCGATGACGCGTGTGATCAGCAAGTACATCGAGAGCAACGAGCTGGCCAAGAAGGCCAAGGTCGAGATCTCGGGCGACGACATGCGCGAGGGCCTGTGCTGCGTGCTGTCCGTGAAGGTGCCCGAGCCCAAGTTCAGCAGCCAGACCAAGGACAAGCTGGTCTCCTCCGAGGTGCGCGCACCGGTGGAGGACATCGTGGCCAAGGCCCTGACCGATTTCCTGGAAGAGCGGCCCAACGACGCCAAGATCATCTGCGGCAAGATCGTCGAGGCCGCACGCGCCCGTGAGGCCGCCCGCAAGGCCCGTGAGATGACACGCCGCAAGGGTGTGCTCGACGGCATGGGCCTGCCGGGCAAGCTGGCCGACTGCCAGGAGAAGGATCCTTCGCTGTGCGAGATCTACATCGTCGAGGGGGACTCCGCCGGCGGCTCGGCCAAGCAGGGCCGCGACCGCAAGTTCCAGGCCATCCTGCCGCTGCGCGGCAAGATCCTCAACGTGGAGAAGGCGCGCTACGAGAAGCTGCTGACCAGCAACGAGATCGTGACGCTGATCACCGCCTTGGGCACGGGCATCGGCAAGGCGGCGGTGGAGAGCGGGAAGTCCAGCGTGGACGACTTCAACATCGACAAGTTGCGCTACCACCGCATCATCATCATGACCGACGCCGACGTGGACGGCGCCCACATCCGCACCCTGCTGCTGACCTTCTTCTACCGCCAGATGCCCGAGCTGGTCGAGCGCGGCCACATCTACATCGCCCAGCCGCCACTGTACAAGGTCAAGTCCGGCAAGGAGGAGCTCTACCTCAAGGACGCCTCGGCCCTGGATGCCTACCTGCTGCGGGTGGCCCTGATCAACGCTTCCATCCACACGGGTGGTGCCAGCGCAAGCGTCATCACCGGCGAGACGCTGGCCGAGCTGGCGCGCAAGCACCAGCTGGCGGAGAACGTGATCGCGCGCCTGCACAACTTCATGGATGCCGAAGCCCTGCGCGCCATTGCCGATGGTGTGGAACTCAAGCTCGACACCGTGGCCGAAGCCGAGGCCTCGGCCCTGGCCCTGCAGGCCAAGCTGGCCGGTGCCGAAGTGGCCGGTGAATTCGATGCCCGCACCGACAAGCCGCTGCTGCGTATCAGCCGCCGTCATCACGGTAATGTCAAGAGCAGCGTGATCACGCAGGACTTCGTGCACGGTGCCGACTACGCCGCCCTGGCCGAGGCCGCCAATACCTTCCGTGGCCTGCTGGGTGAGGGCGCCAAGGTCGTGCGCGGCGAAGGCGAGAAGCAGAAGGAAGAGCGTGTCAGCGACTTCCGCTCGGCCATGGCCTGGCTCATCACCCAGGCCGAGAACAGCACGGCACGCCAGCGCTACAAGGGCCTGGGGGAGATGAACCCGGAACAGCTCTGGGAGACCACCATGGACCCGGCGGTGCGCCGCCTGCTGCGCGTGCAGATCGACGACGCCATCGAGGCCGACCGCGTCTTCACCATGCTCATGGGCGATGAAGTCGAGCCGCGGCGCGACTTCATCGAGACCAACGCCCTGCGCGCCGGCAACATCGACGTCTGAGGTCGGAACAGGCGGCATGGGCGCGGTCGCCGTCATCGACTTCGAGACCACGGGCATTTCCCCGGCACAAGGGGCCCGGGCGACCGAGGTGGCCATCGTCCTACTCGAGGACGGCCGTATCGTGGACCGCTACCAGAGTCTGATGAACGCGGGGGTGTCCATTCCCCCCTTCATCACCCAACTCACCGGCATCAGCAACGCCATGGTGGCGCGCGCCCCGTCCGCGGAGCAGGTGATGCGCGAGGCCAGCCGTTTCGTGGGCGACGCGCCCATGGTGGCCCACAACGCCGCCTTCGACCGCCGCTTCTGGGTCGCCGAGCTGGACCGTGCCGGCCTGCCGGCACCCCAGCCCTACGCCTGCACCCTGCTGCTGGCCCGCCGGCTCTACCCGCAGGCGCCGGACCACAAGCTGGGCACCCTGGTCGATTTCCATGGCCTGCCACGCACCGGTGCCGCGCACCGGGCGCTGGCCGATGCCGAGATGGCGGCGGGCCTGCTGTTGCGTATCCGGCACGACCTGCAGCAGCGCCTGGCGCTGTCCCGTGTGGACCATGAGCTGCTCGTGTCCCTGCAGCAATGCCAGCGGCACGAGATCCGGGCCTGGATGGCGCGCCAGAGTGGGCAGGGAAACAGGCCTGGCCGCATAATCGAAGCGCATTAAGCGGCATCCGCCTCCACCATGAGCGACAAAAAACCTTTCGAGATTGCGCGTGAGGCGCTCAAGCAGATCACGGCGCGCAAGCTGCTGCCGACCCCGGTCAACTACCAGGCGGTCTACAACGAGATCGCCGGGGTGCCCAATGTCCAGCCCTTTCCCGAGGAGCCCTTGCGTCGCATCGCGCAGGCCCTGCCGGCGCGCAACCCGGGCCAGGAGAAGCAGCGCAGCCTGCTGGAGTACGCCATCGGCCAGCGCAACTGGGCCGGTGTGCAGAACGCGATGGTGGCCTATGCCGGCTTCGTCACGCCAGGCAACGGGGACACGGGCCCTGCACCGCTGGCACCGGCCACGCCCCCCGCGCCTGCGCTCACGCCCGAGTTCTTCGAGCAGGTCGCGCGGCTGATCGAATACACCCGCCCGGCCCTGGGCGAGGACGACGCGCGTTTCCAGGAGCAGCTGCAGCAGGTGCTCAAGGCCCTGCGCGACCCGGCCGCCGAGTCCTACCGGGTCAAGGCCCTGCTGGCCGACTTCAGCCACCGCCTGTCCTTTGCCGCCGAGGACCAGGCCGAGATCCGCCTGACCCTGCTCAAGCTGCTGCAGCTCATCATCGAGAACATCGGCGAGCTGAGCATGGACGAGGCCTGGCTCAAGGGCCAGACCGATGCGCTGCGCGAAGCGGCCCAGCCGCCGCTGACCCTGCGCCGCCTCGACGACGTGGAGCGCCGCCTCAAGGACGTGATCTTCAAGCAGAAGGACGCCAAGGGCCGGGCCCTGGAGGCGCAGGAGGAGCTGCGCCAGATGCTGGCGACCTTCATCGCCCGTCTGTCGCAGATGGCCGAGTCCAGCAGCGCCTACCAGGGCAAGATGGAAGAAAGCGTCAAGCTGATCGAGCAGGCGAGGAAGATCGAGGACATCGCCCCGGTGCTCAAGGAGGTCATCAGCGCCACGCGCCACATGAGCACGGAGTCGGCCGGCGTGCGCGACGAGCTGCGTGCCATGCGCGAGAAGGCCCAGACCCGCGATGCCGAACTCCTCAAGCTGCACCGCGAGCTCGACCGCGTAAGCAGCCAGGCCCGCCACGACACCCTGACTGGCGCGCTCAACCGCCAGGGACTGGACGAGGCCCTGAACCGGGAGGCTTCCACCGTGCGGCGCAAGGACACGCCCTTGTCCGTGGCGCTGCTGGACATCGACAACTTCAAGAAGCTCAACGACGCCAGGGGCCACGAGACGGGTGATGCCGCGCTGGCCCATCTGGCCACTGTGGCACGCGAATGCATGCGGCCGCAGGACACGCTGGCGCGCTACGGCGGCGAGGAGTTCGTCATCCTGCTGCCGGACACGCCGCTGGACAGGGGCGTGGAAGCCATGCAGCGCCTGCAGCGCGAGCTGACCAAGCGCTTCTTCCTGGCGGGCAACGAGAAGATCCTCATCACCTTCAGCGCCGGCGTGGCCCAGCTGGCCGAGGGTGAGGCGGGCGCCGAAGCCATCCGCCGTGCCGACCAGGCCATGTACCTGGCCAAGCGTGCGGGCAAGAACCGCGTGATCGCGGCCTGAACACCCTGCAAGGAGCTGACCATGGAGCTGATGATTGCCGGACTGCTGCTTTTTCTCGGCCTGCACTCGGTGCGCATGCTGGCGCCGCAATGGCGCGAGCGCATGCGCCGGCGCCTCGGCGCGGGCACCTGGAAGGGCCTGTATTCCCTGCTGGCGCTGGCCGGTCTGGCCCTGATCGCCTGGGGCTTCGACGCGGCGCGCGAGCAGCCTGTGCTGCTCTGGATGCCGCCGACCGGCCTGCGCCATGCGGCGTCCTTGCTGACCTTGCTGGCCTTCGTGCTCCTGGCGGCGGCCTATGTGCCAGGCAACCACCTCAAGGCTCGCCTGGGCCACCCCATGGTGCTGGGCGTCA
The DNA here is from genome assembly GCA_038112835.1 of Curvibacter sp. Taxonomy (GTDB): domain Bacteria; phylum Pseudomonadota; class Gammaproteobacteria; order Burkholderiales; family Burkholderiaceae_C; genus Hylemonella. The sequence goes on from JAYNNS010000049.1 coordinate 10,986, forward strand.
AGGCCTGGGCGCTGGCCCATCTGCTGGCCACGGGCATGCTCGTGCACCTGCTGCTGTTCGGCAGCTTCCTGGCCTGGGCCGTGGCCAATTACGCCATCTCGCGTCGGCGTGACCGCCAGCAGGGGCTGGCATATGGCCAGGGCAAGGCGGTGGCCACCGTCCTCACCCTGCTGCTCGGTGTGGCCGGCTGGGCCCTGTTTGCCTTCGGTCTGCACGGCCTGCTGATCGGCATCAAGCCTTTCGCTTGAGCGGCTTCCCCTGTTGGCAGCCTACGGCGTGCAGCGGTCCTCTTCCTTCAAGGGGACCAGGCCAGTGGCCCGGCCAAGCCGGCTCCACGGCCTTGCGGCCCCAAGCCGTTGCGCCGGATTCGTCCGCTTATTTCTCGAGGACCCACTGGATCACGAACTTGGCGGCGAAGCCCACCATGCCGAAGGCCAGGCCCAGGAAGAGCACGAAGGTGCCGAAGCGGCCGGCCTTGGATTCCCAGGCCAGCTGGGCGATGATGAACAGCATGTAGAGCATGAACGCTCCCACGCCGAAGCTCAGGCCGAAGGCGGCGATCTGTTCCTCGGTGTAGCCGAACATCAGGGTGCTCCGCGCTTCAGGGGCGAGGTCCGCTCGGGCCAGGCCGAAGGGTCGACCAGATCCCGGTAGGCATGCCAGCTGGCGTGGCCCAGCACGGGCATGACGACGATGAGCCCGAGCAGGGCCGGCAGCAGGCCCAGCAGGGTGCATCCCATGATGAGCGCCGCCCACAGGGCCAGCGGCAGGGGGTTGCGCAGCACCGCCTCCCAGCTCGTGAGCACGGCCTGCAGCACGCTGACGCGCCGGTCCAGCAGCAAGGGCAGGGCGATGGCGCTGGAGGCGAAGATGGGCGCGGCCATCAGGCCGCCCAGGGCCAGCCAGAACTCGAACAGCCAGTGCCCGCGCGCCAGCACCACGTGGCGCAGGAAATCCAGCGGCTGCTGGATGGGAACGGGGGAGAGCAGGGTGATCAGTGCGGCCGACGTCAGCACCCAGCCGGTACCGGCCAGCCCCAGCAGCAGGCCGAAGCGCACTAGGCGCCAGTCCTTGCCGTCGCGGCTGCTGCCGTGGCGGCGCCAGCTCAGCCAGGTCTGCAGCACCAGACGCCAGGATGCGGGTTCGCCGCGCTCGACGGCGCGGCTCAGCGCATAGAGGCCGGTGGCGAGCACCGGCCCCACGACCAGCAGGCCCGAGAAGGCGCCGGCCAGCAGCCAGAACTGGTGGTGGGCCACGAGCAGCAGCAGCTGGCCGAAGAGCACCAGGACCAGGCCGTGCGCATAGCTCACAGCCCCGCAGCGCCGGCTGTCCTGCCAGCCCCGCGCCAGCCAGTGCAGGGGCTGTTGCAGGGAGATGGTGCGGACGCTGCCGGGAGCGGGGCGGTGGGCCTGGTTCATGCCCGCACTTTAACGCGGACCGTGGTGGCGCCGGCCTTCCTCGTGCATGGGACGCGCCGTGCGCTGGTCAAAGGTCTTCTTCTGCTCCGCGTTCAGCCCGGCGTAGAAGCTGCGTGTGGCGGCCTCGCGGCGGTCGAACTCGGCCTCGCGCTGCTGGCGCAGCTCGCGCATCTTGTCCAGACGCTCGGGCGTGCTGAGCCTGGCGAAGTCCTCGCGCGCCGGGTGGGCCGCCGCCGCCGGGGGCTTCAGGGCCGCCACAAAGGAGATCCAGCTGCCCACCTGTGCGGGCGTGAGCCGGAGCTCGGCCTTGAGCTCGGCG
>JAYNNS010000050.1:0-8757 GCA_038112835.1 Curvibacter sp.
CCGCGGGGCCGATCCCGAGCATATCTACGTGGATGGGTTCAGCTTCCAGTAAAGGCTTGCGGATCCCATGGAGCTTTTCTCCTCCGCAACCTTGCTGTGTGCGGCTGCTGTGGCACTGGGGGCTTTTGTCCAAGGGACAAGCGGAATCGGCTTTGCGCTTTTCGCTGCGCCTCTTGTGGCGCTGTTTCATCCCGAATTGGTGCCTGGTCCGATGCTGGTGCTTGGTGGGTCGATCTCGCTATTGACGGTGCTGCGTGAGTACCGTCATATCGACTACCGTGCTGCAGGGATGGCCTTCGCCGGACGCATGCCCGGAACGCTGCTGGCGGGCGCTGTCGTGGGGTTGCTCGCGCCGTCGACCTTCGCCACGATCTTTGCCTTTTTGATCTTGGCGGCCATCGCTGTGAACCGGTGGGGGCGGATTTATCGTTCGACGCCCCTGACGCTGGGAGCCGCAGGGTTGGTGTCGGGCTTCATGGGAACCATCACCTCGATCGGAACGCCACCAGTGGCCCTGGTAATGCAGAACATGCCACCGGCACGGCTGCGTGCCACGATGGGGCTGTTCCTGATCTGCGGCTCCCTGCTTTCTCTTGCCACACTCGCTTGGGTCGGGCGCTTCGGGTGGGTCGATTTGCAGCGCGGCGTGCTCTTGCTGCCAGCGCTGCTGCTCGGGTTCTGGTTGTCAGGCTCCCTGCGTCAGCGTGGGGAGCCCGAGGTGATACGCCGTATCGTTCTGGCGGTCTGCGTACTTTCCGCCCTGGTGCTTCTGGTTCAGCATTGGTGAATCAGACGTGACGATGTTTGTTTTGAGGACCGTGACCATGTCTGCTGACCTGCGCTTCGAGGCGGCCGCCTCTGTACTGGGCTACTCATTTGACGGAGAGCTCAAGCTGGGGGGCAACTATGTTCCGCTGGTGCGTGACGGCAACACAATTTACGTCAGTGGGCAGGTGCCCAGAGTGGGGGATACCCTGGTGGTCACCGGTCGAGTCGGGGATGAGGTTGGGATCGGCCAGGCGCAGACGGCTGCCAGGATCTGTGCCCTGCGTGCCCTGGCCCTGCTCAGGCGCGAGCTCGGCTCCCTGGACAGGGTACGCCAGCTCCTGCGTGTGACGGTATACGTCCAGTCTGCGGTCGACTTTACCCAGCAGAGCGAGGTGGCCGATGCAGCCTCCGAGCTGTTGCATGCGGTGCTCGGGGTGGCGGGACGGCACACCCGCACGTCGGTCGGGGTCTACCAACTTCCCAAGAACGTGAGTGTGGAGTTGGACCTGATCGGGTCGGCATGACATGGGCTGGCGGCACGACCCCACGATCCACGCATCGGCCAACGCTCGCCACCAATATCTGCCGGTACCGATGCGCGCGTGAGTCTCGGAGCTGGAGGTCGATGCGTCAGACTTCGATGTTGTCGATGAGCCGGGTGGTCCCCAGCCGGGCGGCACCCAGCACGACCAGACGGTCGGCGTGGGTCAGGTCCTCGGGCTGCGGGGGCTGCAGGTCGTGGCGGCGGCGTACGGTCATGTAGTCGGGTTTCCAGCCGCGGCCGCTCAGGGTGTGCAGGGCGTGCTGCTCGATGGCGGCGAGGTTGTGCTCGCCGGCGTGCAGCATGGCGATCATGCTCTTGAGGGTGCGCGAGAGTTGCACGGCCTCGGCGCGCTCGGACTTGCTCAGGTAGCCGTTGCGCGAGGACAGGGCCAGGCCGTCTTCTGCGCGCAGCGTAGGGCCGGTGACGATCTCGATCGGCAGGCCGAGCTGGGCCACCATGCGGCGGATCACCATCTGCTGCTGGTAGTCCTTGGCGCCGAAGACGGCGACCGCCGGCTGCACCAGGTTGAAGAGCTTGAGCACCACGGTGCAGACACCCGTGAAGAAGCCGGGGCGGAAATGGCCTTCGAGGATGTCGGCCAGCTCGGTCGGGGGCTGTACCTTGTAGCCCTGGGGCTCGGGGTAGAGCTCGGTCTCGCTGGGCGCAAACACGATGTCGCAGCCCACAGCCTGCAGTTTCTCGCAGTCGGCCTCCAGCGTGCGCGGGTAGGTGCCGAAATCCTCGTGCGGCAGGAACTGCAGGCGGTTGACGAAGATGCTGCTCACCATGACGTCGCCCAGGGGCTGGGCCTGCTTTACCAGGGCGATGTGGCCCTCGTGCAGATTGCCCATGGTGGGCACGAAGGCCGGGCGCTCATACCGGGCCAATTCCGCACGGAGTTCTGCGATGGTGTGAATCAGCTTCATGAGTCAGAGTGCAAGGGTCAAACCGTGGGGCGCCGCGGAACCGGCTTTGCCGGGCCGCTGGCGCCGTTCCCCTCCGGGGGCTGAAGGCTGAGGCTCCCATCTTGCCTGCGCAGGATGGGACAGCCTGAAGAGCCATGGCCTCTGGCCGTGAGCACCGGGCGCCGCAGGCATGTTGGGGGAGTCATCTACCAGGCGTGCTGGGCGTTGACGGGGAAGCGACCTTCCTTGACGGCCTTGACGTAGGCTTCCATGGCCCCACGCACGCTGCCCGCATCGGCCATGAAGTTGTGCACGAACTTGGCCATCTTGCCCAGGTTCATGCCCAGCATGTCGTGCAGCACCAGCACCTGGCCGGCGCAGTCCACGCCGGCGCCGATGCCGATGGTGGCGCAGCGCGGCATGGCCTGCGTGATCTCGGCCGACAGCGCCGCGGGCACCATCTCCAGCACCAGCAGGCTGGCGCCGGCGTCCTGCAGCTCCAGCGCATGGCGCTTGAGCGTGGCGGCGGCTTCGTCGCCGCGGCCTTGCACGCGGTAGCCGCCCAGGGCGTGCACGGTCTGCGGCGTCAGGCCCAGGTGGGCGCAGACGGGAATGCCACGTTCGACCAGGAAGCGCACGGTTTCGGCCGTCCAACCGCCGCCCTCGATCTTGACCATGTGGGCGCCGGCCTGCATGAGCACGGAGGCGTTGCGGAAGGCCTGTTCCTTCGATTCATGGAAGGTGCCGTAGGGCATGTCACCGATGATCCAGGCCGTGCCCTGCACGCGGCGCACGCCGCGCGTGACGCTCTCGACGTGGTAGCGCATGGTCTCCAGCGTCACGCCCACGGTGCTGGAGAGGCCCTGGCAGACCATGCCCAGCGAGTCGCCGACCAGGATGCACTCCACGCCGGCCGCGTCGGCCGTGGCCGCGAAGGTGGCGTCGTAGGCGGTGAGCATGGTGATCTTCTCGCCGCGCGCATGCATCTCCTGCAGGCGCGGCAGGCTCACTGGCTTGCGCGTGGCCGGCGCGCTGGCCGGCGGCAGGGTGCCGTAGGGCGAGGCGCCGTTGTTGGTGGAGGTCGGTTCGCTCACGGTGGTCTCCAGTCGCGGTGGGATGGGGAAGCGGGTCAGGTCTTGCCGGGCGGCTGCTGGGCCGGGCTCATGCCCAGGCGCTGCATCAGCTGCACATCGGCCTCGGTGTCGGGGTTGCCCGTGGTCAGCAGCTTGTCGCCGTAGAAGATGGAGTTGGCACCGGCCAGGAAACACAGGGCCTGGATGCCGTCGCCCATCTGCTGGCGGCCGGCCGAGAGGCGCACGCGCGCCTTGGGCATGGTGATGCGCGCCACGGCGATGGTGCGCACAAAGTCGAAGGGGTCGATCGGCGCCTGGTCGGCCAGCGGCGTGCCTTCGACGCGCACCAGGTTGTTGATGGGCACCGACTCGGGGTAGGGGTCCAGATTCGCGAGTTCGGCAATCAGGCCGGCGCGGTGCCGCACGGTCTCGCCCATGCCCACGATGCCGCCCGAGCAGATCTTGACGCCGGCCTGGCGCACGCGGGCCAGGGTGTCCAGGCGGTCCTGGTAGTCGCGGGTGGAGACGATGTCGCCGTAGAACTCGGGCGCGGTGTCCAGGTTGTGGTTGTAGAAGTCCAGGCCGGCGTCGCGCAGCTGTTCGGCGTGGCCGTCTTCCAGCATGCCCAGGGTGGCGCAGGTCTCTAGCCCCAGGCCCTTCACGCCGCGCACCAGTTCGGCGACCTTCTCGATGTCGCGGTCCTTGGGAGCGCGCCAGGCGGCGCCCATGCAGAAGCGCGTGGCGCCCGCGTCCTTGGCGCGTTTGGCGGCGAACAGCACCTCCTCAAGCTCCATGAGCTTGCTGGCCTTGACGCCGGTGTCGAACTCGGCAGCCTGGGGGCAGTAGCCGCAGTTTTCCGGGCAGCCGCCGGTCTTGACCGAGAGCAGGGTGGCGAACTCGACTTTCGTCGGGTCGAAATGCTCACGGTGCACGATCTGCGCGCGGTAGAGCAGTTCGGGGAAGGGCAGCTGGAACAGCGCCTCGATCGCGTCCACGCTCCAGCGTTCGGTCTTGGCATGCACGGGCGCCTTGGGCGTGCGGTGCAGGGTGATGGTCTGTTCGGTCATGGTCTTTCCTTTCGGCGCTCAGGCGCTGTCGCCGCCCTGGTGGTCCACGTGCACAGGCTCGTGCGCGGCCTGCACGGGGATGTGGCTGCGCTCTTCCTTGATGCGGTTCTGGTCATCCACAAACACCAGCTTGGGCTCGAAGCCCTTGCACTTTTCCTCCGGCACTTGGGCGAAGGCCGCGATGATCAGCAGATCACCCACGGCGGCGCGGCGTGCGGCCGAGCCATTGACCGAGATGATGCCCGAGCCGCGCTCGCCGCGGATGGCGTAGGTGATGAAACGTTCGCCGTTGTTGATGTTCCAGATGTGGACCTGCTCGTTCTCCTGCAGATTGGCGGCTTCCAGCAGGTTCTCGTCGATGGCACAGGAGCCCTCGTAGTGCAGTTCGCAGTCGGTGACGGTGGCGCGGTGGATCTTGGATTTGAGCAGGGTGCGGTACATGGCGTCAGTGGGCGGGGGGCACCAGGAGGGTGGGTTGCGCCGTCGGGTGGGTGGCGGGATAGTCGCGGCTGAAGTGCAGGCCGCGGCTTTCATGGCGCGATTGTGCGCTGCGCACGATCAGGTCGGCAACCTGTACCAGGTTGCGCAGCTCCAGCAGGTCGCGCGTGACGTGGAAGCTGGAATAGAACTCCTGGATCTCGGAGGTCAGCAACGCGATGCGGTGGGCCGCGCGCTCCAGGCGCTTGTTGGTGCGGACGATGCCCACGTAGTCCCACATGAAGCGGCGCAGCTCGTCCCAGTTGTGCGAGATGACGACGGATTCGTCGGCATCGGTCACGCGGCTGTCGTCCCAGGTGGGCAGCGGCGGCACGGGTGCGGGCTGCGCGCGCGCGATGTCCTGGGCCGCGGCGCGGGCGTAGACCATGCACTCGACCAGGGAGTTGCTGGCCAGGCGGTTGGCGCCGTGCAGGCCGGTGTAGGCGGCCTCGCCCACGGCGTACAGGCCGGGCAGGTCGGCACGGCCGTCCAGGTCGGTGACGATGCCGCCGCAGGTGTAATGCGCGGCCGGCACCACGGGGATGGGCTGGGTCGCCATGTCGATGCCCAGCTCCAGGCAACGCGCGTAGATGGTGGGGAAGTGCTCGAGCAGGAAGGCCTTGGGCTGGTGGCTGATGTCCAGGTAGACGCAGTCCAGGCCGTGCTTCTTCATCTCGAAGTCGATGGCGCGCGCCACCACGTCGCGCGGCGCCAGCTCCTCGCGCGCATCGTGCGCGGGCATGAAGCGCGTGCCCCCCAGCGAGGGTGGCAGCACCAGCTTGCCGCCCTCGCCGCGCACAGCCTCGCTGATCAGGAAGTTCTTGACGTGCGGGTGGTAGAGGCAGGTGGGATGGAACTGGATGAATTCCATATTGCCCACGCGGCAGCCGGCGCGCCAGGCGGCGGCGATGCCGTCGCCTGTGGCGGTGTCGGGATTGGTGGTGTAGAGGTAGACCTTGCCCGCGCCGCCCGTGGCCAGGAGGGTGTGCGGCGCGCTGAAGGTGTCGACCACGTCGGTGATTTCGTTGAGCGCGTACAGGCCCAGGCAGCGGTTGGTGCCGTCCAGGCCCAGCTTGGCGCTGGTGATCAGGTCCACCAGCATGTGGTGCTCGAACAGCGTGATATTGGGCTGCTGGCGTACCTTCTGCATCAGCGTGTCCTGCACGGCCGCCCCGGTGGCGTCGGTCACGTGCACGATGCGGCGTTCGCTGTGGCCGCCTTCGCGCGTGAGGTGCAGGTGCCCGTCCTCCTGGGAGAAGGGCACGCCCAGCGACTGCAGCCAGCGGATGCTGGCCGGCGCGTTCTCGACCACGAAGCGCGTGGCTTCGGGGTCGCACAGGCCGGCGCCGGCCACCAGGGTGTCCTGCACGTGGGAGGCCAGGGTGTCGCCCTCGCCCATGACGGCGGCGATGCCGCCCTGGGCCCAGCGGCTCGAGCCCGCGTTGAGTTCGCGCTTGGTGATCACGGCCACGCGGTGCGTGGGCGCCAGGTGCAGGGCCGCGCTCAGGCCGGCCAGGCCGCTGCCGACGATGAGGACGTCGAAGGTGTGATGGGAGGACGGGGCCACGGGCTGGGTCTCGCGAGACGGAAGGGACGGCGCGCTCAGGCCGGCGAATAGGCCAGGCGCACGTAGATGGGGGCAAAGGCCTCGGCCTGGGTGATCTCGATCAGGCTTTCCTTGGCCAGCTCGAGCAGGGCGATGAAGGTCACGACCAGCACGGGCGTGCCCTTGGACGGCTCGAACAGGTGCTCGAACTCGACGAACTTCTGGCCCTGCAGCTGCTTCAGCACGATGCTCATGTGCTCGCGCACCGAGAGCTCCTCGCGCGTGATCTTGTGGTGCTGCACGAGCTTGGCGCGCTTGAGGATGTCGGCCCAGGCTTCCTGCAGGTCCACCACGTGCACATCGGGGAAGCGCGGCTGCAGCGACTGCTCGATGTAGACCTGGGCCTTGAGGAAGTCGCGCCCGTACTGCGGCAGGTTGCCCAGGGTCGCGGCGGCCAGCTTGATCTGCTCGTACTCGAGCAGGCGGCGCACCAGCTCGGCGCGCGGGTCTTCGGCTTCCTCGCCCTCGGCCGTCTTCTTGGGCGGCAGCAGCATGCGCGACTTGATCTCGATCAGCATGGCGGCCATCAGCAGGTACTCGGCCGCCAGCTCCAGGTTGCGCTTGCGCACCTGGTCCACATAGGTCAGGTACTGGCGCGTGACCGCGGCCATGGGGATGTCGAGGATGTTGAAGTTCTGCTTGCGGATCAGGTAGAGCAGCAGGTCCAGCGGGCCTTCGAAGGCCTCGAGGAAAACTTCGAGTGCGTCCGGCGGGATGTAGAGGTCCTGCGGCAGCTGGAACAGCGGCTCGCCGTACAGGCGTGCCACGGCCACGTGGTCCACCACCTCGGGCATGGCCCCGTCGTGCGGGGCCTCGGCGGCCTCCAGGCCGGCGCTGTCGTGCGGATCGCTCATCAGGCGGGGCGGGCGCGGGGGGCGCTGCGGCTTACTGGGTGCCGCTGGTCTGGTAGACGTAGGGCTTCTGGGCCACGCGGGCGGCCTTGTAGCCCTCCCAGGCCTGGCGGTCCACGGCCTTGTCCCACAGCAGTTCGCGGCCCTGGCGTTGGCGGGCTTCCAGATCGGGCTTTTCCGTCTTCAGCTGGTTGATGAACTGGGTGGCTTCGGACTGGTAGTCGGGGTAGCGGAACAGGTGCATGGGACGGGTCTTTCTCGACAGGGACCGGGCATTTTAGCCCCCTGCCGCGCGGCCCCGGCCGGCGTGACGTTCAGGGTGCGGACAAGGCGGCGGCCAGACCGCTGGCCAGGTCCGGGCAGACCTGGGCGGGCGGCAACGCCTGCAGCAGGCCGGAGCGCCGCGCGATGTCCAGCGGCTGGTGCGCCAGGCCGCAGACGATGAGGCGCACGCCTTGGCGCTCGCAGCTGCGCGCCAGGTCCCGCAGGGTGTCGGCCCCCGAGGAATCGATGTAGATCAGGTTCTTGAGGTCCAGCACCAGGGCGCGCGCGGGCAGCCGGTGCTCCAGGTTCTCGACCAGCTTGACGGCGCCGAAGAACAGGGCGCCATAGAGCCGCCAGGCCTGGGCCTCGGCTTCCCGTCCTGCCAGCGCGGGCTGGTCGTTGGCGCTGACCGGCTCGGCCCGGCTCAGGCTGGAGATACGGTAGATGAAGGTCAGGGCGGCGGCGATCAGGCCCACTTCCACGGCCACGGTCAGGTCCACCACCACGGTCAGGCCAAAGACGGCCAGCAGGGTCAGCCGGTAGGGCAGGCGGTACTGGCGCAGCTGCACGAACTCGCGCCATTCGCCCATGTTCCAGGCCACGTAGGCCAGGATGCCGGCCAGCGCGGCCAGCGGGATGTGACGCGCCAGCGGGGCTGCGACCAGCACCACGGCCAGCAAAGTGAGTGCATGCACCATGCCGGCGATCGGGCTCACGGCCCCGCTCTTGGCATTGGTCACGGTGCGAGCGATGGTGCCGGTGGCGGGCATGCCGCCGAAGAAGGGCGTGACGAAATTGGCCATGCCCTGGGCCATGAGTTCCTGGTTGGGGTTGTGGCGGTCCGGGGTGAAGCCGTCGGCGATGCGCGCGCACAGCAGGGATTCGATGGCGCCGAGCAGGGCCAGGGTCAGGGCGGGCATGAGCAGGAACTGCACCGTGCTCCAGCTGAAGGCGGGCCAGACCAGGGCCGGCAGCGTGGCCGGGATGCCGCCGAACTTGCTGCCGATGGTCTCCACGGGCAGCTTCAGCGCCCAGCTCAGCAGCGTGGCCAGGGCCAGGGCCACGATGGTGCCGGGCACCACGGTGAGCTTGCCCGAGAAGGGCAGCTTGTCCGGCCCCAGGCGCGGCATGAAGCGCTGCCAGAGGGCGACCAGCAGCAGCGAGCCCAGGGCCAGGGCCAGGGCGGCCGGGTTCTCGGTGTG
>JAYNNS010000050.1:8767-10387 GCA_038112835.1 Curvibacter sp.
GGTTCACGGTGTGCAGCGCGCCGCCCAGGGCCTGCAGCATGGCGAAGAAGCTGGCCGGCACCTTGTCCAGCGTCAGGCCCAGGAAGTCCTTGACCTGCGAGAACATGATGAGCACGGCGATGCCGTTGGTGAAGCCGATCACCACGGCGATCGGGATGAAGCGGATCAGCGTGCCCAGCTTGAACAGGCCCATGAGGAAGAGCAGCACGCCGGACATGGCGGTGGCGATGATGAGGTTGGCCAGGCCGTAGCGCTCCAGGATGCCGTAGACGATGACGATGAAGGCGCCGGCCGGCCCGCCGATCTGGACCCGGCTGCCGCCCAGGGCCGAGATCAGGAAGCCCGCGATGATGGCCGTGAAGAGTCCGGCCTCGGGCTTGAGCCCGGAGGCGATGGCAAAGGCCATGGCCAGGGGCAGGGCCACCACGCCGACCGTGAGGCCGGCACCCAGGTCCCGCGCGAAGTGGGCCCGTGTGTAGCCGGGCAGGGTGTCGAGCAGCTTGGGGCGGAAGGCGGCCAGGGTGCGGGCCGTTTCGGCAGGGGGCATGGCGGTCCAGTGTACTCCCGACACCGGCGGGGGCCGCGTTCAGCCCGGGTGGGTCGGTGGCGCCAGGCGGCCGTGGCGCAGGTCATGCAGCAGGGGGCCCGACACCAGCAGGCCCAGCAGGGCGGCCAGCGGCAGGGTGGTGATGTAGCCCCAGTGCTTGAAACCCAGCGCGCCCAGCAGGCCGCCGGCCAGGAAGGCCAGCACCAGCGAGAGGTGGATGCGCAGCTTGTGCCGGTTGGCCCGTACCTTGGACGGCGCCGGCGAGCGGTTGAGGTAGACCAGCTTGCCCAGCTCGATGCCGATGTCGGTGACCAGGCCCGTCACGTGCGTGGTGCGGATCTCGGCCTGCGAGACCTTGGTGATCACGGCGTTCTGCAAGCCCATGATGTAGCACAGCAGCAGCACGGTGAGCGGTGCGAACAGCGCCGCGTGCAGCTGCAGCGCCGCGCCGAAGAGGCCGAAGACCAGCAGCAGGCTGCCTTCGAGGGCCAGCGGTCGCGCGTAGCTGCTGCGCAGCTGGCGCCGCAGGCCCCAGTTGACCATGAGCGCCGTGGTCATGGCGCCGCCCACGAAGGCCGCGATGGCCGCCAGCGCGGCCGCGGCCAGGGCCAGCTGGCCCAGTACCAGGTGGTCGGCCACCGAAGACAGCAGGCCCGTCATGTGCGAGGTGTACTGCCCGATGGCCAGGAAGCCGCCGGCATTGGCGGCGCCGGCCACGAAGCCCAGGCTGATGCCCAGGCGGCGGTTGACCGTCGGCGAGCGGTGGATATCGGTCCACCAGTGGGGGTGGGACGGGGGCCGGGGCGCGGGCATGCGAACAGTGTAGGGCCTGTTCGCCCTCATTTTTCAAGCGCGAACGTGATGAAGGCCGCGCCACGCGTTGTTCACGCCCAGCCCGGGCGGCCAGTCCGGGCCTCATCGCGCGCCCGGATGGGCGCGGCTTTCACCCCGTTGCCTCCGGGGTGCGGCCCCAACACCATGCAGCGGGGGGCACGGACTTGGCCGGCCGCACTCCGGGAGTGTCCACATGCCCACGGCCTGACTTTGGGGGGCCGCAACGCCTCTGGGGACAT
>JAYNNS010000050.1:10397-12633 GCA_038112835.1 Curvibacter sp.
GGCTTTTCACCTGACGGCATGCCGACTGTTGTGTCATGACCCTTTAGGGGGATAGGCAGCACGTTGGCCCGGGCCTACAGTTCTTTCTGCTGCTGTCACAGCATCAGGGAAGAAGCGAGGGGCACACCGGGGGAGTCATCCGGTGTGCCCCAAGCGCTTTTCTGGGGCCGTGCTGCCGCTTCCACCAAGGAACGTCTTGAAGCATCTGGCTGATTTCATGGGCGTGGCGGGCTTGCGCTGGCTGGCGGTGCCAGGGCTGGCCGTGCTCGTGGCAGCGGTCGGGCTGATCGGCCTGGCGGTGGCCCTGGTGCCGGCAGGGGGTCCGACTGTCTGGGCCGTGGGGCTGGGTGCGGTCCTGCTGGCGGGTCTGCTGCTGCTGGGGTGGGCCGGGGGGCGCCAGCTGCTGGACAGCGAGGACGCGCGCCAGGAACTCGAGATGAGCCAGGAATGCCTGCGCGAGGCCATCGACGCCCTGCCGCTGGGGGTGGCCGTCTACGACCACTACGACCGCCTGCTGCTCTACAACCAGCTGGCCACCGAACTCGCCCCCTACCGCTACGGCGGCGAACTGATCGGCCAGACCTTCGAAGCCATCATCCGCCGCTCGCTGGAGCGTGGCGCCATCCCCGACGCCCTGGGGCGGGAGGAGGACTGGCTGCGCGAGCGCCTGGCCGGGCGCGGCCAGCTCCAGCGCCCGCTGCTGCGGCCGCGGCCCGACGGGCGCTGGATGCACCTGTACGAGATCAGCACCCCGTCGGGTTGTCTGGTCATGGCGCGCCTGGATGTGACCGAGCTGGTGCAAAAGAGCATGGCGCTGGAGCGCAGCAACCGGCAGCTCGAATTGCTTTCGGTCACCGATGGCCTGACCGGTCTGGCCAACCGCCGCCAGTTCGACCAGCACCTCTACAGCGAGTGGCAGCGCAGCATGCGCAGCCGTCAGCCGATCTCGCTGCTGATGCTCGACATCGACCATTTCAAGCGTTACAACGATCACTACGGTCACCTCGCCGGTGACGCCTGCCTGCGCCAGGTGGCGGCCATCCTCTACGACTGCGCCCAGCGCACGGGGGAGCTGGTGGCGCGCTACGGCGGCGAGGAATTCGCCCTGCTGCTGCCCGGCGCCGACGGCGAAGTGGCCATGACCGTGGCGCAGCGCTGCATGGACGAGGTGGCCAAGGCGCGCATCCCCCACGCGGATTCACCCGTGGGCGAGCTCCTGACGGTGAGCATCGGCGCGGCCACGGTGGTGGCCAGCCCGGATCTGGTGCCCGAGAGCCTGGTGCGCTGCGCGGACGAGGCGCTGTACCAGGTCAAGAGCGGCGGGCGTGCGATGTACCGCGCCGTCCCCTGCCCGGCATAGCTTCCCGTTCGCGTTGAGCCTGTCGAAACGCGGCAGGCCGTCGGCAGGCTCGGGCCGAACGCGGCGTCTTATCGCACCCGCATGCCCGGCTGTGCACCCGGCCAGGGGTTGAGCACGTAGATGCCGGGTTCGGCCTTCTCGTCGGCATGGCTGGCGGCGAGCACCATGCCTTCGCTGATGCCGAACTTCATCTTGCGCGGCGCCAGGTTGGCGACCATCACGGTGAGCTTGCCGACGAGGTCTTCGGGTTTATAGGCAGACGCAATGCCGCTGAAGACGTTGCGCGTCCTGCCTTCCCCCACATCGAGCGTCAGGCGCAGCAGCTTGGTCGAGCCTTCCACGGCTTCGCAGGCCACGATCTGCGCGATGCGCAGGTCGATCCTGGCGAAGTCGTCGATCCCGATGGTGGGCGCCAGTTCCTCGCCGCCGGGCAGGACCTTCTCGGGCTCCGGCGCCACCGGGGGCTCGAACAGGGCGTCGAGCAGCTTGGGGTCCACGCGCTGCATCAGGTGCTTGTACTCGCCGATGGCATGGCCGGCGCCCAGCGCGCGCTGCGCATCGGCCCACTGCAGGGGCTGGATCTTGAGGAACGCTTCCACCTGGGTGGCCAGCGCGGGCAGCACGGGCTTGAGGTAGAGCGTGAGCAGGCGGAAGGACTCGATGCACACGGTGCAGACGTCGTGCAGGCGGCTGTCCATGCCTTCCTGCTTGGCCAGCTCCCAAGGCTTGTTCTGGTCCACGTACTCGTTCACGCGGTCGGCCAGCAGCATGATCTCGCGCAGGGCCTTGCCATACTCGCGCTCGCCCAGCAGCTCGGCCACCTGGGGGGCCGCCGCGCGCAGGTGCTCGATCACCTGGTCGCCATCGGCCGCGATC
>JAYNNS010000051.1:0-1121 GCA_038112835.1 Curvibacter sp.
GCGCGGTAGTCCTCGCAGGCGCCGTGGATGGCTTCGGGGCGGCAGAAGCAGCGCTCGTACTCGGCCAGGGCCTGCGGCTCGAGGTAGGCCAGGCCCTGTGCGCCCCAGCCGCCGAGCTTGGCGTGCAGATAGGTCTTGGGATCGGCCCCGATCATGCGTTCGGGCAGGGGCCAGGGCTGGATCAGGTGGAACCAGTGGTAGTAGGCGCGCGCGAAGTCCATGCCGGTCGCGGCGTACATGTCCAGCGTGGGCGCGATGTCGATCACGCAGAGTTTCTGCACCTTCTCCGCATGGTCCAGCGCCAGCCGTGCCGCTACCCGGCCGCCGCGGTCGTGGCCGGCCAGGAAAAATTCGGGGCAGCCCAGCTGGTCCATCAGGTCCACCAGGTCCTGGGCCATCGTGCGCTTGCTGTAGTTGCTGTGGTCGGGCAGGCCCGCGGGCTGGGCCGAGTCGCCGTAGCCGCGCAGGTCCGGCAGCACGATCCAGTAGTCGTTCTGCAGCTGCTGCGCCACGCGGTGCCAGAGCACATGGGTCTGCGGGAAGCCGTGCACGAGCAGCAGCGCGGGCTTGTGGCCGCGTGCCGCCACGGGTACGCGCGCGTGGAGCTGCACGCCGTTGACCTCGAATCGGCGGGACTCGAAACCTTCAAACCAGTTCATGTCGTGAGCTCCACGAGGCGGCGCAGCGCATGCTGCACCGTGGCCGCGCGTACGGCGGCGCGGTCGCCGGGGAAATGCATCTTTTCCGTCAGCACGCGGCCCGGCAGGGCAAAACCGAACCAGACCAGGCCGACCGGCTTGTCGGGCGTGCCGCCGGTCGGGCCGGCCACGCCGGTCACGGCCACGGCGACCTGGGCGCGCGAGCGGGCCACGCCACCCTCGGCCATGGCGCGCGCCACCGGCTCGCTGACGGCGCCGTGCTGGTCGATCAGCCGCGTCTCGACACCGAGCAATTCGGTCTTGGCCGTGTTGGAGTAGCTGACGAAGCCGCGCTCGAACCAGTTGCTCGAGCCGCTGAGGTCTGTGCAGGCGCCGGCGATCAGGCCGCCGGTGCAGCTCTCGGCCGTGGCCAGCGTCCACTGGTGTTGCAGCAGCTGCCGTGCGAGCTGCTCCACCCAAGCC
>JAYNNS010000051.1:1181-11305 GCA_038112835.1 Curvibacter sp.
AGAGTCTGAATGCGTGGGGGCGCTCATGACGAACCTGGTGGAGTTGGCCAGGCCACGGGCCTGGCCCCCTTGAGGGGGAGACGGCGATAGCCGGCACAGGGGTGTCTCATAGCGTTCGCCACAGCGCCAGCACGAACAGCGTGCAGAAGGCCGCCACGAGGTCGTCGAACAGGATGCCCCAGCCGGCCTGGGCCCAGCCGCGTGGCGTGCGCGCCGGGTCCATACCGTGGTAGAGCCGGTCGGCCCAGCCCACCGGGCCGGGCTTGGCGGCGTCGAAGTAGCGGAACAGGGCGAAGGCCAGCAGCTGCTCAGGCCAGCCTGCCGGCATGATGAGCCAGAGCACGAGCCAGAAGGCGAGGATCTCGTCGATCACGATGCAGCCCGGGTCGGCGGCCTGCAGGTCGCGTGCCGTCACGCTGCAGGCCCACCAGGCGAGGGCAAGCCCGGCCAGCAGCAACAGGCCCCAGCGGGCCTCGCTCATCCAGGGTTGCAGCACCAGGTAGGCCGCCCAGGCCCAGAGCGTGCCTACGGTGCCGGCGGCCTTGGGGCTGAGGCCGGAGCCGAAACCCAGCGCCAGCAGGTGGGCCGGGTGCGCGAGCAGGAAGCGGCCGGTGGGGCGGGTGGTGGGGACGGCGGTCATGCGCGGATTATGGGGCGAGCGTGCGCAGCCATTCGGCCCAGTAGTCGATGCAGGCGCGGATCTTGGGCAGGCGGTGGCGCTCCTGCAGCATCACGGCGTAGATGGGCACGGGCATGGCGCTGAAGTGGCCCTGCAGCACGGGCACGAGCTCGCCGCGCTCCACCATGGGCTGCGCCAGCAGGTCCATGAGGCGGGCGATGCCCGCGCCCTGCAGGGCCAGGGCCAGGATGACCGAGGAGTTGTCGGTGCGCGTGTGGCCCTGGATGGCCAGCTCCTGGCCCTTGCCACCCGGGGCCAGGGGCCAGCGGTTGAGCAGGGGGCTGGCGCTGTTGCCGATCAGGCGGTGCTGCGCCAGATCGTCCACCTGCTGCGGCGTGCCGTGGGCGGCCAGATAGGCCGGCGCGGCATAGAGCGAGCGGCCCGAATGGCCGATCTCGCGCGCCACCAGGGTGTCGCTGCTGGGCGAGCCGGAGCGGATGGCGATGTCGATGCCGTCGCGTGCCATGTCGGCCAGGCGGTCGTCGGCGTTGATGTCGATGCGCAGCTGCGGGTAGCGCGCATAGAGCCCGGGCAGGCCGGGCGCGATCACCACCTGCGCGACCAGGGGGCTGGCGCTGATGCGCACCCAGCCGCTGGGGCCGGCCAGTTTGCCGCTGAGTTCGCTGGCCAGCTCGTCGCGGGTGTCGAGCAGGCGCCGTGCGTGGCCGAGGAAGGTGTCGCCCTCGTCGGTCAGGCTCAGGCCGTGGGTGCTCCGGTGCAGCAGGCGCACGCCGCAATCGGCTTCGAGCCGTGCCAGCGCGCGCGTGACCTGGCTGACCGGCACATTGCGCTCGCGCGCCACCGCCGAGAGCGTGCCCAGCTCGGTGATGCGGGTGAACAGGGCGACGTCGTCCAACTGCAGGTCCATGACCCGAAGTATGGCGCGGCTTTGCATTTAATGCAAAACCATCTTGAATTTTCTGCCGTTTCCGAGCTTTGCTTACATCAATAGAGTGCAAGCCATGCCGACTTTCATCCCGGCATCAGGAGCGAAGCATGAGCAGCCATTCTCACCACCGCCTGGAAAGGCTCTACGACGCGGCCGATTGGAACGCCCTGCACGAGCAGGCCCTGCGCGAGGCCCAGGCCCTGCGGCGCGAGGCCTGGGTCGATTTCTGGCGTGGCACCGACAGCGTCTGGACGGCCGGACTGGCCACGGCGCAGCGCAGCGCCCAGCGCCTGGCCCACAGCCTGGGTCGGCACGCCCAGCTGCGTGGCACGCCGCTTCAGGCGAAGTGATCGTAGGACGTGTAGCGGCCGTCGAGCGGACGGCCCTGCGCGTCCACCAGCCGCAGGCCGGGCTCGGCTTCCAGCCAGCCGATGCGGGTGAGCGGCACGCCCGCGGCGCGCCCTGCGGCCTGCACCGCCGCGGTGGATGCGGCGGGTGCGGCGAACAAGAGCTCGTAGTCGTCCCCCCCACCCAGCACCAGGCCCAGGCGCGCGGTCTCATCCAGTGATGCATCGCGTGCGGCCGGCAGTTCGGCCAGCACAGCGGCGTCCAGCTGCGCCCCGCAGCCCGAGGCCTGCAGCAGATGACCGAGGTCGCCGGCCAGACCGTCGCTCAGGTCCATGGCGGCTGTGGCGATGCCGCGCAGCGCCTGGCCCAGGGCCACCCGCGGGCTGGGGCGTTCGAGCCGCTGGCGTGCGGCGTGCAGCGCGTCCGGGTTCAGCGTGCGTTGACCCTGGAGTGCTTCGAGCGCCAGTCGCGCATCCCCCAGCGTGCCGCTGACCCAGAGCGCGTCGCCGGGCCGTCCGCCCGAGCGCAGCAGGGCCTGCCCGGTGGGGACCTCGCCGAAGACCGTGAGGCAGAGGTTGAGCGGACCGCGCGTGGTGTCGCCGCCCACGAGGGTGCAGCCGTGGGCGTCGGCCAGCGCGAACAGGCCGCGCGCGAAACCCGCCAGCCAGGCCTCGTCGGCACGCGGCAGGGCCAGCGCCAGCGTGAAGCCCAGCGGGCGCGCGCCGGAAGCGGCCAGGTCGCTGAGGTTGACGGCCAGGGCCTTGTGGCCGAGGGCCTCGGGGTCGACGTCGGCAAAGAAGTGCCGGCCTTCGACCAGCATGTCGCAGGAGAGGGCGAGCTGCATGCCGGGCGCGGGCTGCAGCAGCGCGCAGTCGTCGCCGATGCCCAGGGCTACGGCCGGGTGGGACGGTGCGTCGGGGCGCTGGAAGTAGCGCCGGATCAGCTCGAACTCACCCATGCTGCAGGGGCTGGGCGACCGGCACTTCGCGCGGTGGCCAGAAGAAGCTCAGCGGCGTCTGGCGCAGGCGGGCGCGGATGGCGCTGTAGAGGCGCCGGCGGTCCAGGCCGGTCACGTTGTGGGCGCGCAGCGCCAGCCGGAAGGCGAAGAAGAAGCTCACGGCCACGTTGAGCACGCCCACGAACAGCACCGAGACCACGCACCACCAGAACAAGGGCAGCGTGAACACCCCCGGGCCCAGCGTGACCGCGGCCGCGGTCAGCTGGCCGGCCGAGAGCGTGACGTGGCGCACGTCCAGCCCCAGCCCGAAGAAGGCGGCGAAGGCCGGCACCAGGCCCAGCATGAAGCCCAGCGAGATGTTGGCGGCCAGGCCCGAGATGTTGCGGCGCAGCCAGCCGGCCCAGCGATCGGCCCGCGCGGCGCCGAGCACGGCCGTGATGCGCGGGTGGTAGCGCAGGGCCGAGTCCATGCGCTGCAGCACGAACCAGTTCTCGGTCCAGCCGGCGATGATGCTGGAGGCGAAGAGCAGTACGCCCGTGAAGGCGGCGAAGAAGAGCGTGGGGCCGAAGAGCGTGAGCGACTGCAGCACGGCCCCGGCCTTCTGCGTGTCCAGCGGTACCTGGCCGGTGGCCAGCCAGTACGCGCCGCACAGCAGCAGCACGCAGGGCACGACCAGCGCGAGGTTGCCGATCACGGCCGCCACCTGCGAGCGCACGAGGTGGCTGACTTCGTCGACAAAATCATCGACGGCGCCGGGCGCCTGCAGGTCCTTGGCCTTGGCGGCCATGGCGGGCGCGGTCATGGCCGGCTGCTTGGTGGCCACGGTCAGGTGCAGCAGCTGCACGAGCACGAAGCACAGCGCGTAGTTCACCCCGGCGGCAAAGCCGTTCCAGAAGGCCGACAGGCCCAGGCCCAGCAGCGCGAACTTCATCAGCGTGGTGACCGAGATCAGCGCGCCGCCGCCGGCGGCCTTGCGCACCATGTCGAAGTATTCGGCGCGGTTGCGCGTGATGTAGTGCTCACCGGTCTCGGCGCTGCGCTCGGCCACCTTGGCCGCCAGCAGCGAGGAGTTGCCGGCGATCAGCGCGCGCAGGCTGCGGCTGTTGTGCCCGCCCTGGATCAGCTGGGCCAGCAGCTTGCCGGTGCCCGCGGCGTCCGGCGCCAGCAGGGCGTCGAGCAGCAGGCGGCAGCGCAGGATGCGCTCGCGCAGCTGGCGCAGGCGGAACACCACGTCGACCGAGATGCCGTGTTCTTCCAGATGGCCGTAGACGGCCTGGGCCGACTGGCGGCAGGCGTCGAGCCGGTCCTTGAAGGATTGCACCGCATGCTCGAGCGCCGCGGCGTCGCTGCCGCGCAGGGCGTGCCGCAGGGCCTCGTAGTCGATCAGCAGCGCACGAAAGGGCCGCAGGGCCTGCGGATGGGCGCCCATGCGCAGCCGCAGCTCGGGGGCGTAGCCCAGCGCGCAGATCTGGCTGACGCCGCAGGCGATGGACTCCTCCAGCGCCCCGCGCCAGGCGCCGGGCGCCGGGTCCCCGGGGCCCAGCAGGGCGGCCAGGCGGCGCTCGCTGTCCGCGTCCAGGCGGCGCTGCCCGGCGGCATCGAGGTCGGGGGGGAAGAGCAGGGAGTAGAGCTCGGAGGCATCACGCGTCTGCGGCGTGGCCGGCAGCACGTGGTGCAGCAGGCGGCTGATGAACTCGCTGAGGAAGACCGGGCGCTGCGCGAAACCGTGGTCGGCCAGCAGGGTGGTGCCGTCCACGCCGGCGAGCAGGGCCTGCCACCAGGCCTGGGCGCGCGCGCGCAGCGCGGCATCGCCTTCCAGCCGATCCAGCAGCAGGCTGAAGCGTTCCAGCGCCGCGGCCACCGAGCGGCGGTCGCCGCGCACCCAGTCGAGCAGGCGCACGAGCCAGAGGTGGCGCTCGACCTGCGTCGCGGCAGGGTCCAGGGTGTCGAGCAGGGCGTTGAGCGTGGGCGCTGCCGCCATGTCAGTGCAGGGTGCGGTTGCCGCCCGCGCCGCTGCCGCTGAGCGCGTCCAGCACGAACAGGGGGATGTCCACGTCGAAGCGCTCGCCGTCCTCGGCCACGAAGAAGTAGCTGCCGTGCATGGTGCCCGTGGGCGTGCGCAGGCGCGTGCCGCTGGTGTATTCGAAGGTGGTGCCCGGCTGCAGCAGGGGCTGCTGGCCGACCACGCCCAGGCCGCGCACCTTCTCGGTGTGGCCGTTGGCGTCGTTGACGTTCCAGTGGCGCGAGATCAGCTGGGCCGGCACCTCGCCGGTGTTCGTGATGGTGATGGTGTAGGCGAAGACGTAGAGGCCCTGGTCGGGGGCCGACTGCTCGGGCAGGTGGCGGGGCTGGACTTCGACGAGGATCTGGTACTTGGCCATATATAGTCCGGCATCCTACCTGCGAAAATAACGGCATGAGCAAAACCTATCGCATTGCCCCCTCCATCCTCTCGGCCGATTTCGCCCGCCTGGGAGAAGAGGTGCGCAACGTCATTGCCGCCGGCGCCGACTGGATCCATTTCGACGTGATGGACAACCATTACGTGCCCAACCTCACCTTCGGCCCCATGGTCTGCCAGGCGCTCAAGCCCCATGCGAAGACCGCCGACGGCCAGGCCGTGCCGATCGACGTGCACCTGATGGTGCAGCCGGTGGATGCGCTGGCCGCGGCCTTCGCCCAAGCCGGTGCCGACCTGATCAGCTTCCACCCCGACGCCTCCACCCACGTGCACCGCAGCGTGCAGGCCATCCGGGCCGCGGGCTGCCAGGCCGGCCTGGTGTTCAATCCGGCGCAGCCGCTGGACGTGCTGGACTGGGTGATCGAGGACATCGACCTCATCCTCATCATGAGCGTGAACCCGGGCTTCGGCGGCCAGGGCTTCATCGACTCGGCGCTGCGCAAGGTCGAGGCCGCGAGAAAGCGCATCGAGGCCTCGGGCAAGGACATCCGGCTGGAAGTGGACGGCGGCATCAAGGCCGACAACATCCGCCGCGTCGCCGACGCAGGGGCCGACACCTTCGTCGCCGGCAGCGCCATCTTCGGCAAGCCGGACTACCGGGCCGTGATCCAGTCCATGCGCCAGGCGCTGGCCTGAGCCGCCGGGAAGCTGTCCACAGGCCCGGCTCCGGACACAGGCGAGGTCTTCACTCCACCATGGGAGACGAGTCCAGCATGTACCGCGGCGATGCGCCTGCCCTGCCGCGCCCGGCTGCGCTTGGCCGCCGGATGCTGGAGTGGGTGGTCCACGGCGGCCCGGCCGGGACGCAGGGGCAGCAGGTGCACCGCCGGGTGCGCGCGGCGCTGTACGTGGTGCTGCTGGTCGTGGGGCTGCTGGCCTACTGGCAGAGCCGCCAGCTCGCGCAGTCCGAGCACGTGCGGCAGGCCGATGCCGAGATCATCCGCGTGGCCGCGGCCCAGGGCACACAGATCCAGCGCATGCTCATGCTGCTGACCCGGCTCGATGCCGGTGCCGGCATCCCCGAGGAAAGCGTCAACGCGCTGGGCGAGACGGTCAGCCAGATGCAGAACCAGGCCATCCTGCTCGACGAGCTGCTGGCCCGCCAGGGCGCGTGGCAGGAGTCCGGGCGGGTGCAGTTGCGTCAGGCCATCTTCGAGTGGCAGGAGCGGCGCGAGCGCGTCTGGTACCGGGCCCAGTCCCTGCTCTGGCTGGTGGACCGGGCCGATCCTGAGCGCCGCCGCACGGCGGGCCAGTTCCTGCAGACCGAGCTCGAGTCCTTCTGGCTCACGACCCAGACCCTGGTCGATGAACTGCAGCTGGCGGCGCAGCAGCGCGCCCAGGGCATGCTGCGCGGCATCCAGTTCGCGGCCCTGGTCACGGCGGCCCTGCTGCTGCTGCTGCTGTTCGGCGTGGCCGAGCCGCTGGTGCGTTTCGTGCGCCGCCAGGGCGAGGAGTTCCAGCGCCAGTCGGCCGAGCTGCAGCGCCTGGCCCTGGTGGCCGAGCGCACCTCCAACTGGGTGGCTGTGGTGGACCGCGAGCGCCGCGTGCTCTGGTGCAACGATGCCTTCCTGCGCGGCAAGGGCCGCACCCGCGAGCAGGTGCTGGGCCAGCATTCGGCCCTGCTCAAGGCCAACGAGCACAACGACGCCGACGAGATGGCCCGTCTGCTGGCCGAGCTCGACATGGGGCTGCCGGTGCGTGCCGAGCTCATGCACCGCGGTCGCGACGGCGAGGAGGTCTGGCTCGACGTGGATTACCAGCCCATCCACGATGCCCAGGGCTTCCTGCAGGGCTTCACCATCGTGGCCAGCGACATCACCGACGGCATGAACCAGCGCGTGCGCATGCGGACCCTGCTCGACGCGCTGCCGGTCGGGGTGGTGCTGCAGGACATCGACGGCAAGGTCATGGAGGGCAACACGGCCGCCGCCGAGATGCTGGGCATGTCGGCCAGCGAGCTGGCCCGGCGCGAGGGCCTGGCGCGCGAGGGCATTGCGGTGCGCGACGATCTTTCGCCCTATCCGGTCAGCGAGCGCCCCAGCGTGCGCACCCTGCGCACGGGTCAGGGCCTGCGCGGCGAGTCGATCGGCCTGATGATGCCCGGCGGCGACCTGCGCTGGCTGCTGGTCAACACCCAGCCGCTGCGCGACGCCGCGGGGCACATGACCGGCGTGGTCTCGAGCATGGTCGACGTGACGCAGCAGCGCGACCAGCAGCAGCTGCTGACGCTGGCGATCGAAAGTGCCTCGCTCGGGGTCTGGCACTGGGACATCGACAGCGGCAAGATGGATGTGAACGACCGCCTCTACGCCCTGTTCGGCTACGGGCCTGGCGAGCTCTACCTGAACTCGGACGTGTTCTACAACCTGATCCACGCCGACGACCGCGAGGGCTGGAAGTGGGCCATCCGCACCAACCTGCGCGATTCGCACCAGCCCCTGCACTGGGAGGTGCGCCTGCGCCACGGCAGCGGGCGCTGGATGTGGACGCTGTTCAGCGGCACCGTCGTGGCGCGCGACGGCAACGGCCGTGCCCTGCGCATGGCCGGCATCTGCTACGACATCAATGCCCAGAAGGAGCTCGAGGAGCAGCTGCGCCAGAGCGCGCGCACCGACAGCCTCACGCGCCTGCCCAACCGCATCGAGCTGCTCAACCGCGTGCACGGCTCTATCCAGCGCGCCAGGGAGCAGCCCGGCTACTGCTTTGCCGTGCTGTTCATGGACTTCGACCGTTTCAAGCAGGTCAACGACACCCTGGGCCATTCGGTGGGCGACGAGCTGCTGCGCCAGATCGCCCAGCGGCTGGAGGACAGCCTGCGACCGGGCGACGCCTTCGTGCAGACCAGCGACTTCAGCCAGATGGCCGCGCGCATCGGCGGCGACGAATTCGTGGTGCTGCTGGACAACATCCGCGGCGACCTGGATGCCCAGGTGGTGGCGGCCCGCCTGCTGGAGGTGCTGGCCGAGCCCTACCAGATCGGGCCGCACCGGGTGAACTCGACCGCCAGCATCGGCATCGTGACCACGGCCCATATGGCCGACGATCCCGACAGCGTGCTGCGCGACGCCGACATCGCCATGTACGAGGCCAAGCGCCAGGGACGCGGGCGCTACGAGATGTTCGAGCCCTCCATGCGCAAGCGCGTGCACGACGACGTGGAGCTGGAGAACGACCTGCGCCAGGCCATCGACCAGGGCGAGATCCACGTGGTCTACCAGCCCATGATCGATCTGGCCAGCGGGCGCCTGGTGGGCATGGAGGCGCTGGCGCGCTGGCAGCATCCGCAACGCGGGGCGGTCTCGCCGCTGACCTTCATCCCGGTGGCCGAGGCCACGGGCATGATCGGGCGGCTGGGCGAGCATGTGCTCGGGACCGCCTGCCGCGAGCTCGTGCGTCTGCGCGCGCTGCTGGGCGCCCAGGCGCCCGAGACGGTCTCGGTCAACCTCTCACGGGCCCAGCTGCGCCAGCCCGGCTTTGCGCTCAGGGTGTCGGAGCTGCTCTACGCCAGCGGTCTGACGCCGGCCGCGCTGATGCTGGAGGTGACCGAAAGCCTGGCCGCGCAGGACGAGGGCGTGCAGGCCGTGCTGCACCAGATCCGTGGCCTGGGCGTGTCGCTCGCGCTCGACGATTTCGGCACCGGCTACTCCTCGCTGTCCTGCCTGCACGAGCTGCCGGTCAACCAGGTCAAGATCGACCGCTCCTTCGTCAGCCTCGCGCCGCAGAGCGACTACCACCGCGTGATGATCGAGGCCACGATCCGCATGGCCCAGACCCTGGGCCTGCAGACCGTGGCCGAAGGCATCGAGACGCCCGGGCAGGCCACGCTCATGGCCCGGCTGGGCTGCGGCAAGGGTCAGGGCTACCTCTACAGCCACCCGCTCAGCGCGCGCGATCTGGAGCGCTGGGCCCAGAGTCGCGGCCTGTCCTCCCTGGCGGTCAGGATTTGAGGTCCAGCAGCGCGTTCTTGAGCTGCCAGTCCGCCGGGGCCTTGCCCAGCCAGATGCCCATCAGGGCGGCGAAGAATTCGGGCTCCTTGAAAGGCGCGCCCTGCGTCTTGCCCTTGACCGAGATCAGCAGGCCCTGGCCCGGCACCCAGTCCAGCGTGAAGTTGTCGCCGGCCTGCAGCTTCTTGTGGTCCGAGAAGATCTGGCTCATGCGCATGATGCCCGGGATCAGCTGGGCGAAGGCCGCGCGGTCCATGTTGTCCTCCATGCCACGCGAGAACAGCTTGCCGAGCTCGCCCGCGTCGATCTCGCGCAGCATGGTGATGCTCATGCGCTTGGGGCCGGGGGTCTTGAGCAGGTCCTCCAGCGAGCCGGCCTTGCGCGGGGTGTACAGGCCGGCGGCGTAGACCTTGAAGACTGCCTTGTAGCGCATGCCCGCGCCGTTGAGCTGCAGGGCGCTGCCATTGACATCGACCTGGGGCGGGAAATGCACGCCGCCCACTTCCAGGGCGGACGCCTGCAGGCTCAGGCTCAGCAGCAGGGCCGGCAGGGTGGGACGCAGAACAGACCACATCACGGAATCTCCTCCAAATAGAACGACCGTTCGTTTTATTTGATTATTCCAGACCCCCGGGGGTGTCACCTCAGGGTTTGTCTGGGGGGCGGACCCGGTGTTCCCGGCCTGCCCGGACGGTCCCGGGGGTTTGTTAAACTGGCCGCCATGTTCATGCATCGCCTCATCAGCACAGGTTGCAGCGACCGGGGAGCCTGGCCCTGGCGTCGCGGGTCTGACGCGACCTGAGGCCTGCTGGCGTCCGCCGCCAGCCCGGTCTTCCCCTCCGCCC